>URLB01000026.1 GCA_900548595.1 uncultured Eubacteriales bacterium | reverse complement strand
GGAAAAATTATTGATGCTTCCGGTAATTCATATACGATTGATTTCTCAAAAGGCGTCAATTGGAGTGGTTGGAATGAAGTTACGGCAAATGTTCCTTCTGAAGTTACATATCCGATAAAGCTTGAAACCTTATATGTTGCGGCTCTTACAAGCGATAGTTCTTCGGAATACAGCATAGCGTTTGATAATATCAAAGCTGTTGTATCTGATGGTGTAGCCGATGTTCCGTCAAATCCTTCATTCAATGACGTACAAAATGTAGCTATTGACAATAAAGAAGCCGGTTCATTCTATATAACTCTTGCAGGCAATGTTGTATATTCGGGTCAGAATAAACCTTCAAATTACACAGACGCAAGAGTATCGGTTAATAATGCTTTACAACAGAACAGTGATTTGATGATATATGCCGGAGGTTGTGATATTACATCAGGTTCTTCGGTAGAAACAATTAAATATGGCTCTACATATGCTTTCCATAATTACAACGCCGCAGATTTGAGTATTATCGAACTCACAGCTAAAAACGGCGGTCTAAGAAATACTCAGGCTAGCCAGTGGCAGAGATTTTCCAATGATATTGCCGCAGCCGCAAATAAAAATGTTATTTTCATAATGGATGTTACTCCAAGTAATTTCCGTGATAAACTTGAAGGCGATTTATTTAAGAGTGCGCTTAATACAATAAAAAACAGCGGCAAAAATGTTTATGTTGTTTCTGCCAGTGGAAACTCTTCATGGAATACCGTAAGAGACGGGATAAGATATATAAATCTTCCCGGTTTGTGGACTTCATCAGGAAATCTTAACAAAGACTTCAAAACTCTTACAATAAAAGCCGATGGCAGCGGTATGTATTATGATATAAAATCAGTGTTTTAATAATATTCCCGCCGTATTTTACAATACGGCGGGGAATTGCGGTTATAAATCAATTAAAATGAGGTAAGTTTTTATGTCTGAAAATAATGAAAAAGCTGTCAGAGCTGCAACTATGATGATGATAATTACATTGGTCGGAAAAATACTCGGTCTTATTCGTGATACAATGTTGGCTGCAAACTACGGTATAAGCATGGAAGCGAATGCCTTTCAGACAGCAAGCCGAATTCCAAGAGTTTTTTTTGACGCTATATTTGCCTCAGCTATTTCAGCAAGTTTTATTCCTATTTTCAATGAAAATCTTGAGAAGAAAGGTAAAAAATCGGCGTTTGAATTCTCAAATAAATTCATTACGCTTATTGCAATAGTTACTGTAATCCTTACATTGGTAGGCATAGTATTTTCTTCGGAATTATCTGCTTTATTCGCGCCTAAATATGATACGGAAACAATGCTCCTTACATCGAAATTATTAAAAATTATGTTTCCGACTGTTGTGTTTACTGGAATAGCATATTCATTTGTCGGTATTCTTCAATCTTTTGATGAATTTACAATACCGGCAGCTCTAAGCATAGTATCAAACGGTATCATTATATTATATTATATATTTTTTAACGATTCTTTAGGTATATACGGTCTATCATTTGCACTTCTGTTGGGTTGGGCAATGCAGGCAATTATGCAGATACCCAGCTTAATAAAAAATGGGTACAGGTACAAATTCTCACTTGGATTCAGAAAAGATGACAGCATTAAAAAAGTGTTGGTTTTGATGCTTCCTGTTATGATAAGTACATGGGTACAGCCTATAAATTTAATGATTAATTCACGTTTCGCTTCCGGATTATATAACGGTGCAGGCGTATCTGTTCTTGATTATGCAAATAATTTGTATACAATAATTGTAGGCGTATTTGTATTATCTGTAGCAAACGTGATATTCCCTAGGTTATCAAGGATGACTGCAAACAAGGACTCTGTTTTTCAGACCGTAATTATGACTTTAAGAATATTATCTTTCATCATTATTCCCATGACTGCCGGAACAATGGTGTTAAGCAATCAAATAATAACATTGATATATCAAAGAGGGGATTTTACGGCAGAAAGCACTCTCCTTACATCCGGAGCATTAATGTTTTTTGCGATAGGAATGCTTGGATATGGTTTTCAAATAATTATATCCAGAGCATTTTACGCCGAACAAAACGGTAAAACACCCTTTATAGCAGGTCTTATTTCAATAGTTATTAATATTATACTTTGCGCATTATTAGTTGATAAAATGTCTGTATCGGGTCTTGCCTTAGCCTCGTCAATATCTTCTACGATATATGGCCTGACATTATATATTCCGCTTAGGCGAAAGTATAAAAACGAAGATGTTAACGGATTTGCTTTATCAATACTGAAAATGATTTTTTGCGCTGCCGTAATGGTTTGCGCTGTAATACCTGTAAGAAATTTACTGTGGGACGCAAACGGAAGTATGCTTATGAAAATAATTTCTGTAGGCGCTTCCGTAATGGTCGGAATCATAGTTTATATATTAACGTGCAAGCTTACAAAGCTTTATGAGGCTGAAACCGCCTTCAACTTTGTAAAAAAAGCACTAAAGAAAAAATCTTAAGAAACGGGGGTAATATATGGTGAGCGAAATGTTGAAAAACAGCATTGTATATAATTTATTCGCTTCCATCGGCAATTGGTTTTCTAAACAGTTTAATCAAAGCTGTTTGATAAACCGATTTTTGACTGAAAAAGCAACGGCAGAGCTACCGCAAAAAGGTCTGTTCTCACAGATTTTCGCTTCAATTGTCGAACTGTTTAAAAAACTATTTTCAACTTTAAAGCTTAATAAACTGCTTGACGGAAGCATATTTAAGGCAACTTATTTATGGTGTTTTATGGCTGTAGTTTTTGCCCCGATATTGCCGACAATGGTCGTTTTAGCGCTTGCTCTTGTCGGATTTGCATCATTGGCGATTAGAATGTTTTGTGATGACTTAAAATTAAGGCATTTTCCGTTAAATAAATTTGTGCTTATTTACGCTTTAATCTATTTTATATCGACATTCACATCAGTAAATGTTAAAGGCAGTCTTTTGGGAGGAATACTTACAACAGCCTATATACTTTTTTATTTTGTTGTTATAAATTCCGTTGAAACAAAAAAGCAGCTTAATTTTCTTACTTTTTGTTTTGTCTGCTTTGGAATATTTATAGCTATGTATGGTTTTTACCAGTATTTAAATCCTTCTAAGTTCAGCGGTTCGTGGGTTGATAAAGAAATGTTCTCGGATATAGGATTCAGAGTTTACTCAACTCTCGGAAATCCTAACGTATTAGGTGAATATCTTCTTTTAATTATACCTTTTGTCGTTGCTTTTTTCTTCAACACAAAAGGATTTTTGAAAAAAGGTTTCTTCTTTATCGTAGGCTGCATGCTTATGCTGTGCCTTATTCTCACATATTCAAGGGGATGTTGGCTTGGTATACTTTTTGCAGCGGTTATATTCCTTATTTTACTTGATCGACGGTTTATTATACTTATACTTATCGGATTGGCAATAATGCCTTTTATTCTCCCGGAAACTATAATTAACCGTTTTATGAGTATCGGAAACATGTCCGATTCATCTACCAGCTATAGATTTTTTATTTATATGGGAACTCTCAGTATGCTTAAAGATTACTGGATTTGTGGAGTAGGTCCCGGAAGCGCCGCGTTTAACATGGTTTATCCGTCATACGCCTATGACTCCATAACAGCTCCTCATTCACACAATCTCTTTCTCCAGGTTATGTGTGATTCCGGTATATGTGGCGAAATTGCTTTTCTTGCACTTATATACAGAGCATATAAAACATGCTTCATAAGTTTAAAAAAGGCAGCGGAAGAAAATAAGATTTTTATAATAGGCGCCATATCTGCACTGAGTGGATTTTTCCTTCAAAGTATGTTTGACTATACTTTCTATAATTACAGAGTAATGCTGATGTTTTGGGTAGTTTTAGCACTGGCAATGCTGTATTCGAATGTTGATAAGCTTAGGGAGGATTAATATGATTAAAATATTAAACATAATAAGCGATAGTAATATAGGCGGTGCCGGCAGATGTGTACTTACTTTCTTAAAATATTTTGATAGAAGCAATTTTCAGGTAAAGGTCATAGTTCCTACAAACAGTCTTCTTATACATTAATCTAAGATAGTAATAACTATTTTAATAATTTAGCTGCATCTTCATCAACTATTATACCCGAAATAAAAAAACTGGGCATAGATACTATAGAAGCTGAGGGAATTGCCGAAAAATCTCTCAGCCGTAATGGGATAAAAATATTAAAAAATATAATTAAAACTTCAGACTGCGATATAGTTCATACACACGGAAATATGAGCGGAAGAATAGCCGCAAAACAATGCGGTAAGAAAGTAGTATATACGAGACATTCCGTTTTTCCCGTAAATCCTAAAATAAGTAAGGGTATCGGTAAAAAACTAAACGGAATAGTAAATATGCACTATGCCGACGATATAATAGCGGTTGCCGAGGCAGCTAAAGAAAATCTTACTGACTCGGGGATAGACGGTTCCAGAGTAAAAGTTATACTAAACGGAGTGGAGCCGCAAAGCAAAATTCCCAAAGATGTATCTGAGAAAATAAAAGTGCTCTACAATATAGAAAAAAATGACTTTGTAGTTGGTATAATGGCCAGAATCGAAGAAGTTAAAGGACATATCTATCTTATAGAAGCAGCTGAAAAAATTAAAAAAACAGGCCGTAATATAAAGGTCTTAATAATCGGAACCGGAGCGCTTGAAGAAGAATTAAAAAATACGGTAAAGTCAAAAGGGATTGAAGATACTGTTATTTTTACGGGATTCATCAAAAATGTAAATGAAATTTTAAGCATTATTGATCTTCAAGTAAATGCTTCATTCGGTACAGAAGCTACAAGTCTTTCTCTTTTGGAAGGAATGAGTTTAGGGATACCTGCCGTTGTCAGCAATTACGGAGGAAATCCGGGAGTAATAACCCATGGTGAAAACGGATATATATTCCGTTTGAAAGACAGTGATGACTTAGCTTCCTATATAATAAAACTTATGGACGATAAGGATACTTATGATTATATGAAAAATCGGTCAGTTGAAATATTTAACCAAAAGTTTACAGCTGAAATATATGCAAGAAATATAGAAAACGTATACACTGAACTGATGAAAAAATAAGAGGTGCAAAATGACAGAGAATAAAAAGTTTAAGATTAATTTTTTTGACATAGTTATTGTACTAATTGTGTTATGTGTCGGGGTAGGTTTTTATTTATTTACTAATAAAGATACAACAGCTGATACTAAAAAATTAACTTATGTAATCGAACTTAATAAAACAACTCCGGGATTGGAAAATTATATCAGAATCGGCGACGATCTTACAGAAAACACAAAAAATTATCACATGGGAAAAGTAGTTGATTTTGAGACAAAGCCATATACAAGAATCACTCCTGATTATATGAGCAATGTATTCAGAGATTCTGTCGACCCTACAAGCAATACAGTGCTTATAACAGTTGAGGCCGATGTAACAGAAAGCAACAGTTCATTCGCTGTTGACGGTCAATTTATAGTACGTGCCGGAACAGAAATATTTGTTAAGGGCGAGGGGTATGCAGGCGAAGGATACATTGTTAAAGTAATCAGATAAAGGAGGCGTTAATTATGGCAGAAAAAAATAAAGGAAAGTTTAATATTGTAGACGTTATAGTGATAGCTGTAATAATTATCCTGATTGCAGGAGCTGCATATAAGTTCAGAGGATTAGACAAAACAAAAAAATCGGTTGCTATGGAACCTATAACATATGAAATGACGATAGAATCATTGAGAGATTATAATAAAGAAAATCTTCAAGTAGGAGACACTGTCTTTGATTATACATCCGGAAACGCAATAGGAACTATTGAAAACATTGAGTGGAAAGACGCAAAAGATCCTTTTTATACTTTGAAAGGAGAAACTGTTGAAGCTCCCGTTGAAAACAGATATGATGCAGTATTGACTCTTTCTGCAAATGCTACAAATGATGACGGCGTTTACTTTGTAGACAAAACATATGAAATTTCTGTAAACTCAAAAAGAAAAATTTATACAAAATATGCTGAATGTACAGCAGTTATAACCGGAGTTAACGAATAATTGTCTGTCGGAAGGAGTTCAGACATGGGCAAAAAATATAAAATACTTATGACAACTATGGGTTTGAATATCGGCGGAGCCGAAACTCATATAGTGGAACTTACAAAAGAACTTAAAAAGCGTGGATACGACGTTATGGTAGCGTCAAACGGCGGCGTATATGTTGATGAACTGACGGAAGCGGGAATAAAACATTTCGATGTTCCTCTTAACACAAGAAATATAGGAAAAATGTATAAGTCGCTTAAATTATTAAAAAAAATAGTCAGTGAAGAAAATGTCGATATAGTACATTCCCATGCGAGAATACCCGGATTTGTAACGGGAATTCTTCACAGATCCATGAAATTTACTTTCGTTACAAGCGCACACTGGGTTTTTAATACAGGACACGGACTTAAATATCTTACGAACTGGGGTCAAAAAGTTATCGCCGTAAGTGAAGATATAAAACAGTATCTTATGGAAAATTACAATACTCCTGAAAAAAATATTTATGTTACTATAAACGGAATAGATACCGATAAATTCTCACCAAATGTTTCAGGAGAAGAAATTATAAACGAATTCGGTCTTAATCCCGACAAACCTATAGTATCGTATGTGAGCCGTATGGACGCAGACAGAGCTATGGTTGCCGAACAACTTATAGATTCCGCTGAAGAAATATCGTCAAAAATTGATGGTGTTCAATTTTTAATTGCAGGCGGCGGAAATGTATTTGACAAGCTGAAAGATAAATCTGAAAAGATTAATACAAAGCTTGGACGAAAATGTATAGTAATGACCGGCGCAAGAACAGATATAAACAAAATAGTTGCTGCCGGAGATATATTTGTCGGTGTAAGCCGAGCTGCCTTGGAGGCAATGTCGGCTGAAAAACCTGTTATAGTTGCCGGTAACGAAGGCTATATAGGTATTTTCAGCGATGACAAGCTTGAAACCGCTCAGGAAAACAATTTCTGTTGCAGAGGCTGTGAAATGTCCTCAAATGAATTACTTATCCGTGATGTTATTCGTCTTATACAGCTTAGTGATGATGAAAAAAAAGTATTGGGTAAATACGGAAGAGAAGTAATCTTCAAATATTATTCCGTAAGTAAAATGGCCGATGATTGTATAAAAGCATACGATTCAGCTTATAAAGAAAACCACGGAGACAGAATACTTATGTCAGGTTACTATGGTTATAATAACAGCGGAGACGAAGCGATACTTACAACCATTTATAATAACATTCAAAAAATGGACAGAAATATAAATATAACCGTTCTATCAAGAGATCCCGAAGAAACTATGGCAGAATATGGTTTTCAAGATGTCGTTTCAAGATTTGATTTCTTTAAAGTGATGTCGGAAATCAAAAAATGCGATATTCTTTTAAGCGGAGGGGGTTCTTTACTGCAGGATACGACAAGTACAAGATCATTAATGTATTATCTTTTTATTATAGAATGGGCAAAAATCATGCATAAAAAGGTCATGCTTTATGCAAACGGTATCGGGCCTGTTTCAAAAAAGGCAAACAGAAGAATGGTTAAACGAGTAGTAAGTAAAGCTGATATAATTACGCTTAGAGAGGAAGCTTCAAAAAACGAGCTTATTTCTATGGGAATACCTGACAATAATCTTTTTGTAACGGCAGATCCTGTTTTCACAATGGAAGCCGAAACAAGAGAAAAGTCAAAATTACTGTTACAGGAAGCTGGTATACCGGATGATAAAGGTATTATAGGCGTATCAGTCAGAAACTGGAAAAACGATTCTGATTTTGCGGAAAAATTTGCATGTATATGTGATGAGATACATGATAAATTTAATAAGTCTATAGTATTTATAGTCATGCATAATCCCAACGATACAAACATAAGCAAATCTGTAATGCAGAAAATGAAAAATGAGGCTTATATCCTTGAAAAAAATTATTGTCCGAAGGAAATAATGGGAATGATAGGCGAAATGGATCTTGTTTTGAGTATGAGGCTTCATACATTGATATTTGCAACCAAACAGAGAGTTCCGATAGTAGGGTTTGTATATGACCCTAAAATAAACAGCTATCTCAATATGCTGAAAATGCCTAACGGCGGCGACGTAAACAACATCAATATCGAAAGAACTCTGGAAGAAGTTGAAGAAGTATTGGAAAATCGAGACAAGTATGTGGACTATCTTAATTTAGCCGCTATAAAGCTTGAGCATAAGGCTAGGCTTAACGAAAAATATCTTGAAAGTTTATTGTAATTCTGTGAGGTGATAATATGGGAAAAACTACAATTCTTGGAGTTGATTTTGACACATATACTTTAGACGAGGCAGCCGAACACGCTGTAAATCTAATGAATGAAAGCGGTCAGCATATTGTCTGTACTCCAAACCCTGAAATTGTAATGGAAGCTCAGCATGACAGAGAGCTTATGGGTATATTGAAAGCAGCCGATATGGTTACGCCTGACGGAGTGGGAGTTGTATGGGCTTCAAAATACAGTAAAACTAAGATTACAGAGCGTGTGTCAGGATACGATTTAGTACTTCATATATTTGAAAAAATAAAAAACTCGGAACATACAGTATATTTTCTCGGCGGTGCACCGGGAGTCGCTGAAAAAGCTGCTGAAATGATGACCAAAAAATATGTCGGTCTGAAAGTAGTAGGAATACATGACGGATATTTCGATAAAAAGGAAGAACATTTAATCATAGCTGATATTAAAAAGAAACAGCCATCACTGCTATTGGTGGGATTAGGTTCTCCAAAACAGGAAAAATGGATTTATAATAATCTCAGACTTACGGGAGCAAAACTTGCTATAGGAATAGGCGGAAGCTTTGACGTTATGAGCGGTAATTTAAAGAGGGCTCCTAAAATATTTTGCAAACTCGGTTTAGAATGGTTCTATAGACTTATAACTCAGCCTTCAAGATTTAAAAGAATGTTGAAACTTCCGAAGTTTGTTATAAAAGTACGTAAAGAAATGCGCCGATAAATCAATAAAAAACTCTGATAAGGTTATAATTAACTTATCAGAGTTTTTTATTGGGGTGAAAATATTGAAAAACGAAATCAAAAATTATTTATATATACTATCAGGCGTAATCTTAATCTCTGTTGGGATAAATATATTTTATATTCCGAATGAACTTGTTTCTGGCGGAATTTCCGGTATAGGAATAGTAATAATGTATTTGTCTGAAAAATTTCTCTCATTTTCATTCCCGATTTCTCTCATAAATATTATTCTGAATATACCTCTTTTCTTACTTGCCTATAAGTACTTCGGAGGAAAATATATCAAGAGAAGCTTTGCTGCGACATTGCTGTTTTCATTGGCTTTACAATGCACCGCGTTTCTTCCGCAATATAAAGGAGATCTTATGCTTGCCTCTATTTTCGGCGGCATAATAATGGGTAGCGGAGTAGGCTTTGTATTGAACGGTTCGGCAACAACCGGCGGAACGGAAACCGCTGCACATATACTTCATCATATAAATAACAGACTCTCTGTGTCAAATTATATCTTTATAATAGATTCATTAATTATTATAGCCGGATTTTTTGCTTTCGGTGCAGAAAAGGCAATGTTTGCCATAATTTCTGTATTTGTTGCTTCGAAATGTATAGATATGGTAGCCTCCGGGTCATCTTTGGATAAAGCAGCCGTTATAATATCGAGTAAAGCTTGTATAATTTCAGGTAAAATAAAAGAATGTATATCCTCAGAAAATGCTTACAAATTAAGTATGCCGTTTAAAAATATACTGCCCGATTATATTGTTTGTATATTTTCACAAAAGGAGACAAGACAAATAAAAGAAATCATTAAATCAGTAGATAATTCCGCATTTATTATCCTATTTGACATAAAAGAAGTTTACGGAGAAGAATTTAAAAAGCTTTAATTCTTGTTAAAATATATAATAGAATAAAACTTCATGTCGGTTTATGCAATAAAAACATTAAATATAAGTACCATTTTTTATTAAAAATTTCAGTTTAATTTTTGCTTCAAAAAAGATGTCATTTTTTTTGAAAATTCTCTTTATTTTTTTGTTATTTTGTTATAAAATATAAATCAGTAATAGTGAAATTTTAGAGTGGCAGATTATACATTACGTTTAATGGATATTAGTATATATTGCTTTATGCAATTTTAAGGATAACAATACTGATTTCTGTTATTCTGTCGGCATTTCCTATAACTGCAGGCAGTATAAGGAATGGGGATTTTTATTAAATTTAATTGGGGTGGAAATATGATATCTAATCAGATTTTACAAAGTACAATTGACGGACTAAAAAACATTACACGCAAAGATCTCAGCGTAGTTGAAAAAGAAGGAAAGGTAATAGCTACTACCGAAGAAAACATGATAGGAAGGCAGCTAGACGCCATAGAAAACTTTGTCGGTTCACAGGCGGACAGTCAGCTTATCCTCGGTTATCAGTATTTTAAGGTTTATGACAACGGTATTCCGGAATATGTAATACAGGTAAAGGGCGAGGATGAAGACGGCTATAGAATAGGTAAAATAGCCGCATTCCAGATTCAAAGTCTCCTTGTTGCTTACAAAGAAAGATATGATAAGGATAACTTTATAAAGAATCTTCTCCTTGACAATCTTCTTCTTGTAGATATATACAGCAGAGCTAAAAAGTTACATATCGAAAATAACATAAGAAGAATTGTCTACCTTATTGAAACGAATATCGATAAAGATATGAACATCGTTGAGATTGTAAGGAGTATATTCCCCGCAAAAACAAAAGACTTCGTTACAGCTGTTGACGAACACAGTATAATCCTCGTTAAAGAACTTCGCGAAAAGGAAACGATGGATGAAATTGAAAAAATAGCCAAAATGATTTCGGATACTTTAAGTACGGAATTAAATGTAAAGGTATATATTTCAATCGGTACTGTAGTAAGCGACCTTAAAGACGTTTCACGTTCATATAAGGAAGCTAAAATGGCTCTTGAAGTAGGAAAAATATTTGAAAATGATAAATATATTGTCAATTATGAAAAGCTCGGTATAGGCAGACTTATTTATCAGCTTCCTCTTTCACTTTGCAAAATGTTTATTAAAGAGGTTCTCCACGGACTCACAATGGATGATTTTGATGATGAAACTCTTGCGACAGTCAATAAGTTCTTTGAAAATAACCTCAATGTTTCTGAAACTTCAAGGCAGTTATATATACACAGAAATACGCTTGTATATAGGCTTGATAAGCTTCAGAAAATGACAGGTCTTGACCTGCGTAATTTTGACGACGCCATTATTTTCAAGATTACCCTTATGGTAAGCAAGTATATGATGTATATGGATAAAATGGTATACTGATACCTTGCTCTTTTAAATAAAGGCATGGGAAAGGACGATTTAGTTGATAAGCATAGAACACGTTACTAAAGTATATCCCAACGGTACAGTAGGCGTTGAGGATATAAATATTAATATTGAAAAAGGTGAATTTGTTTTTCTTGTCGGTTCAAGCGGATCCGGAAAATCGACAATGATTAAAATGCTTCTTAAAGAGCTTGACCCTACTGAGGGAACAATTACAATTAACAGTTTAAAGACGGGAGACTTAAAAAGAAGTCAGATACCGTATTTAAGAAGAAATCTGGGCGTTGTATTCCAAGATTTCCGACTGCTACCAAATAAAACTGTTTTTGAAAACGTTGCGTTTGCAATGCAGGTAATAGAAGCGCCTACTAAAACAATAAGAAGAAATGTACCTACGGTTCTCAGTCTTGTTGGGCTTCGAGATAAATCAAAGGTTTATCCTAGGGAGTTGTCCGGAGGAGAGCAGCAGAGAACTGCTCTGGCAAGGGCAATTGTAAATAATCCTCCTATACTTATTGCGGATGAACCTACAGGAAATCTTGACCCTGCTACAGCCTGGGATATCATGACTCTTCTTGAAGAAATCAATAAAAGGGGCACAACAGTAGTAATCGCTACCCATGCCAAAGATATAGTAGACCAAATGCAAAAGAGGGTTATCACCCTTGAAAACGGTCGAATAATTCGAGACAAAAAAGGTGGGTACAGCGATGAAATTTAGATCAATTAAATACTTTTTCTCCGAAGCTTTCGGCGGAGTTATAAGAAACAGACTTATGTCAATAGCTTCTATCGGTACTGTTGCGGCATGTATATTTATGATTGCAATATCATATTGCGCTCTTACTAATGTTAATTATATGCTGGCACAAATCGAAGAATCTATCGGAATAGCCGTTTTCTTGGAAGATGACGTTAATTCCGATAAAGTGCTTGGAATAAATGACGCACTTGTAGCGATAGACCATGTCGAAAATGTGAGTTATATATCGCCTGAAGAAGCTTTAGACGACTTAAAAGAATCTTGGGACGCCGAAGAAATATTATCGGGTTTTGATGAAAGTAATAATCCTCTTTCAAGCTCCTTTGAGGTATCTCTTGACGATATATCGTATCAGGAAGAGGTTGTTGATAAAATAGAACAAATTGACGGCGTAAGAAATATACGAAGTTCAGAAACAGAGACTCAATTCCTTGTAAAGATAAACAATTTCCTTAGTATATTCGGAAGCGCTCTTATTATCGTATTGGCTGCTATATCTGTTGTTATAATTACAAATACGATCAAGCTTTCAGTATTTACAAGAAGAACAGAAATAAGCATTATGAAGTATGTCGGCGCAACAGACTGGTTTATACGTTGGCCTTTTGTTATTGAAGGAATAATAATAGGTATTGTCGGCGCAGCTATTCCTATTATTATAGCGTGGCCGTTATATAATAAATTAGTTGATGTTATTTATGCACAGATACCTATGGTACAAAATCTTGTTTCATTCAAATTCGGTATAGACATATTCTCTGTACTTCTTCCGTTTGCTTTGCTTTTCGGAGCATTGCTCGGCGTAATAGGGAGTACAATATCACTTAGAAAACATCTTAATGTTTAAAAAGTTTGAAAGGGGACGATGTATATGAAAAAAATGTCAAAAACATTTGTCGGTATACTGATTGCTTCTGTTATTGCGGTTGGATTCAGTACGTCAGCCTTTGCTGAAAATACAACCGGAATAACTGTAAACGGTACAGGTTCGGTTCTTGCAGACCCTGATACATCTGTAATAACTGCCAGTATCGAAACTATAGAAAATACTGCCGAAACAGCTAAGTCCTTAAATAACAGTCTTTGTTCTGATTTAAGAAATTCTATGGTTGCAGCAGGTATATCGGAAGATAAAATTGTAACAGAATATACTTATGTTTCTCCTGAGAGAAAATATGATGAAAAAACAGATGAATATAAAATTATAGGTTACCGAGCATATACCTCAATTTCATTTTCAACAAATGATGTCGACAATGCAGGAAAATATATTGATGTTGCTGTAAAAAACGGAGCTACCGGAGTAAATATTTCGTTTTCACTTGAAAGTTCAGCTGATTTTTATGCTCAGGCATTAAAGCAAGCCATAGCCACGGCAGAGAGTTCTGCAAAAGCTATAGCTGATGCTTGCGGAAAACCATTAGGAAATGTAGTATCAGTAAATGAAACCACATCTAATCATTATACAATTGAAAATGCATCTGCAAAAACTATGAATGATTTAGAAGCAGTTGCAGAAGAAGGTGCAGGAACAGAAATAGACTATGATAAGATTAGTGTAACCGCACATGTAACAGTTAATTATGACTTTAAATAACACTTTAAAACAGCCCTGCTTTGGCAGGGTTATTTTATTACATATTGAATAAAATGTGATAAACATATATAATTGTAATGCGCATAAGCTATTTATAACGGTTTATGCGGAGATGGTTTTATGGAAAACAAAGAAGATGCTTTACGCTTTTTTAAAGGCATTATATGTGGTGTTATTCTTACATCAGTTCTTATTGTTACAAAAAACGGATATGATGCAAAACATGCTGTGTTTAAAGAAAATAATATGGACATAGGTGAAAAAGCTTCCGTCATAGCTTCAATGTTGGAACAGAATTATATAGGCGATTTTGAAAAAAACGGTCTTGCGGATCAAATGTATTGCGGAATGGCAAATGCTATGGGGGATCCATATACTGTATACATGAACGAAGAACAAATGCAAAATTTTATTACAGAAGCAAACGGTTCATTATGCGGTGTAGGCATAATAATATCATCAGATAAAAATAATGATACATGTATTATAAGTGATGTATTAAAAAATTCTCCGGCAGAAAAAGCAGGTTTAAAAGCCGGGGATAAAATTATAAGCGTAGACGGTAATAACATATCAGGTCTATCCGTTTCCGATATATCTGCACTAACAAAGGGTAAAAATAACACCAAAGTAGTTATCAGTATATACAGAGACGGATTAGGAGAAAAGAGCTTTGAAATAACTCGTTCTATGATAGATATGCAGTATGTAAAAGGGGAAAAAGACGGCAATATAGGATATATACAAATAACTGAATTTTCTAAAATTACTGCATCTCAGTTTGAGAACGAACTTTCAAAATTGATGAAACAGGGGATAAAGGGTCTTATTATCGATTTAAGAAATAATCCCGGCGGAATGGTTGATGTAGTAACAGAAATTGCCGATAAGCTTCTTCCTGAAGGAATTATTACATATACTGTTGACAAAAACGGTAACAGAGTAGATTTTAAATCTGAAAAAGGATGTATTGATATTCCTATAGCGGTATTGGTAAATAGTGGCAGTGCAAGCGCATCTGAGTTACTTGCAGGCGCTCTACAGGATAACAAAAAAGGCGTTATTATAGGAACACAAACGTATGGCAAAGGAATAGTACAAGGATTATACAGTCTCAGTGACGGTTCCGGGTTAAAAATAACTATTCAAAAATATTTTACGCCTAACGGAGTATGTATCCAAGGTTGCGGAATTACTCCTGATTATAAAATAGATTCTGATGACTGTTCTGCATCTGCAAATGATAAACAGTATAATAAGGCTATTGAAATACTAAATGATAAAATAAAGGATTGATATAATATGATAGATGTTGCACTTTTGGGAACCGGCGGAATGATGCCAATGCCTGAAAGATTTCTCTCATCAATGCTGTTGAGAATTAACGGAAGACTTATATTGGTCGACTGCGGCGAAGGTACTCAAGTTACTTTAAAAATGCTTGGTTGGGGTTTTAAAGCCATTGATACTATATGTTTTACTCATTATCATGCAGACCATATATCAGGACTTCCGGGAATGCTTTTGACAATAGGAAACTCCGGAAGAACTGAGCCTGTAAAATTGATCGGACCTCCGGGATTGAAAAAAGTCGTTGAAGGTTTAAGACTTATCTTTCCCGAACTTCCGTTTAAATTAGAGTATATCGAAATCGACAATGTTGACTGTGTTATTGACTTTAATGACTTCTCTTTAAAGGCAAATGAGGGTGATCATCGTATTAAATGTCTCTCGTATCGTTTTGATATATCAAGGAAAGGTAAATTTTCAGTTGAAAAAGCAAAGACACTGGGACTTCCGGTTAATATGTGGTCAATACTGCAAAAAGGCGGTACAGTTGAGTATAATGGAAAGATATATACAAGCGATATGGTGCTTGGAAACGCAAGGAAAGGAATAAGACTGTCATTTTGTACTGACACGAGACCTGTCGACTCGCTTGTAAATTTTATAAACGGCTCGGATTTATTTGTATGCGAAGGTATGTACGGTGAAAACGAAAAACAGAAAAAAGCAATAGAATATAAACATATGCTTTTTTCCGAGGCCGCAAAACTTGCAAAACTCGGAAATGTAAAAGAATTATGGCTTACTCATTTAAGTCCGTCAATGAAAGAGCCTGAACTGTTTATAGATAACGCAAAAAAAATATTTGCCAATACAAAAGTAGGGTATGACAGAATGTACACAAGAATTAATTTTGAAGAATAAGCACGGAGGAAATTATGAATGCAGAAGAAAACAAAGATATATTGATACTGGCCATAGAGAGTTCATGTGATGAAACCGCAGCGTCTGTTGTAAAAAACGGAAGATATGTAATGTCAAATATTATATCCTCTCAAATTGATTTGCACACATTATACGGAGGCGTTGTTCCAGAGATAGCGTCGAGAAAGCACATAGAGAATATTGACGCCGTTATATCGGAAGCGTTGAAATCAGCCGATGTATCTCTTGATGATATAGACGCTATAGGAGTTACATACGGTCCCGGTCTTGTAGGAGCTCTCCTTGTAGGTCTTGCGGAAGCAAAAGCGCTTGCATTTGCTACGGGAAAGCCTCTTGTAGGCGTTCACCATATCGAAGGTCATATATCTGCAAACTACATCCAAGATGTAAATTTTGAACCTCCGTTCATGGCTCTTGTGGTATCAGGAGGGCATACAAATCTTGTATATGTAAGCGATTACGGAAAATATGAAATAATGGGTTCAACACGAGATGACGCTGCAGGAGAAGCCTTTGATAAAGTAGCAAGGGTGATCGGTATGGGCTACCCAGGAGGGCCTAAAATCGAAAAAGCGGCAAGAAAAGGAGATAAAGACGCAATAAAATTTCCTCATGTATTTCTCGAAGACGGAAGTTATGATTTCAGCTTTAGCGGTCTGAAATCTGCCGTACTTAACTATGTAAATAAAATGAATATGACCGGTGAGACTATAGTACCTCAGAATGTTGCCGCTTCATTTCAATATTCCGTTATAGATGTTCTTGTCAATAAAACAATAACGGCAGCCAAAGAAAAGGGACTTACAAAAATAGCAATGGCAGGAGGAGTAGCTTCTAATTCCGCATTAAGAGAAGCTATGAAAAAAGCATGCGATGAAAACGGATTTACATTAAACATACCATCACCGATACTTTGCACGGATAACGCTGCAATGATAGGATCAGCGGCATATTACGCATTCATAGCCGGTAGAAGAGACGGTCTTGAATTAAATGCTGTACCAAGCCTAAAACTTGGTGAAAGACTATAAATTCATAAATTAAAAATAGCCTATTTTAAAAAGGACTGAGGTGAACCCCTCAAAGTTAGACTTTTTACGAGACGACTTCGGTCGTCTCGTTTTTCTTGTAACAAAAATACCGACCTCCATTCGTTAGATTTTTATGCCTAACTTTTGGGTGTCGGTACAGACGAGGTTTTAAATCTTCGTCCTTAATTATTTATTATATATATAGGAATTTAAATGCTTGTTAAAACGTTTATCTAAATAAACATACTTATTATAGGTATAGTTATAACAGAAAGTATCGTCGATACAAATATAGTTCCGGAAGCAAGTTCAGCATTACAACCATATTTTTCGGCAAGTATAGCCGTTGTACTTCCGGCAGGCATCGCTGTAAGAAGTACAGATACAGCTGTAAGCATAGGATCAATATTAATAATCTTAAGTGTTATAAGAACCACCATAGGCATTACAATAAGTCTTATAAATGAAAAAAAGAATACTTCCTTTGAAAAAATATTATTCCTTTTGGATTCTGTTAATATAGAACCTATTATCAACATCGAAACAGCTGTTGTTGATCTGCTTATATAATATATTGTACTGTCTATAAAGTCAGGCAAATGTATATTAAATATCATAAACAAGGAACCTAAAACAATCGCTATAATACATGGATGCTTAACTATTTTTTTTAGAACATCTTTTTTATCAACTACTGTAAATAGCGAAAGGCCTGCTGACCACATTGTAAATCTAATAGGCATCTGAAATATAGATGTATACATTACGCCTAAACTGTTATAAAGCGACTCAATAACAGGTATACCTATAAAACTAGAATTTGAACATATAATGCCATATGCAAGCACATTTGCATCCTCTTTTGGATATTTTTTAAAAATCATTTTTCCAAATATACATGATAGTATTTGTATTATAAGTGATATTACAAACGCTAATATACAGTTATAAACAAATTCCTGAGACATGTTTGTATCACCCATAAATGAATAAACAATGTTACATGGTAAAATTAAATTTATAAGCATATCAGACAGTTTTGCCTGAGTATGTTCATCAACTATGTTTATTTTCCTAATTAAAAAACCAACTGCAATAAGCATAAGTAATGTCATCTGAAGATTAAGCATATTAAAAAACATATTCTAACCGGCAATTTATATTTGCAGGCATTTTCACCTCTCTCTTTTATTTGAAAAAAATTATAGTTCTTTTAT
>URLB01000025.1 GCA_900548595.1 uncultured Eubacteriales bacterium | reverse complement strand
ATTTTTATTTTATAAAAATATTACTGTTTAAAATGCCGTTTATGGTTATGACCATGCGGCATTTATTTATTATATAAAATAATATTTTATAGTTTTGCAGCTGATTAATATTTTTAAGAGATATTGACGTATTTTGAAAACAGTAATAATATTTATATATGCATAATAATAAAAAGTTAAGGTGCCGTCATAACGGACGGAGAATAGGGAATGCGGTGAAAATCCGCAGCAGCGCCCACTACTGTAACTCGGACGAGGCACGTTAGGACATTAGTTCGCCACTGATTATAATCGGGAAGGTACGACGTGTATTAGGTTGAAAAGAAGCCAGGAGACCTGCCTTAATCTTATTAGAAAATGCAAATCTCGGGGAATGGAGATGGGTGTTATTTTTATGCCCGTTTTTACCTTTGGAAAAGGAGGACAGAAGAATAACTTTACGGCAAAAGAATATTAACGGAGGGTAAAAATGAAGATTGATTTTTTAAAGAAAGTGTCATTGATGACAGCGGCTGTTTTACTGGTTTCAAGCATTGTCGGATGCGGAAATAAAGAAACGATAACAGATGAAAATATTGAAACGGAAGTACAGGAAACCGGCGAAAGGGAAGGTATGCAGACTGTAACCGACAGTGTGGGAAGAAGTGTTGAAATACCCGACCCGGTAACAAAGGCTGTTGTTGCAAATGCCTATAATACGGAAATAATTAACGCTATAGACGCCTTGGACTGCGTAATAGGAGTGGACTATAATATTTACCAGGACAAAGAGTCTTGGAAAAATAGGTTTACGGAAGACATGGTTATCGGTAAAAGTCAAAAAGACCTTAATTATGAAAAAATTATAGAACTTAACCCGGAAGTACTCATATTGACGGGAAACGGAACATACGAAGAGGCTGAAAAGCAGTTGGAGCCTTTTGGCATAAAAGTTATTGTATGCGATGCATATTATACCAATCAGTTTGAAAAAAGTTGCGATTTGCTCGGGAAAATATTCGGCAAAGAGGAAAAAGCCGATGAATTGAAACATTATTTTATGGATAAGTTGGATTATATTAATGAACAGCTTAAAGATGTTGAGAAAAAACGTGTTTATTTTGAATACAGAACAGAGGGGAATACAACTATCCCCGGAAACTTCTTCTATTATATGATGGAATATGCAGGGGCTGACAATGTGTTTAAGGATTCGGCAAATGTAGTTGTGGAATCCGAGGCTGTAGTTGACGCCGATCCCGAATATATAGTAAAAGTTTCGGCCCCCGATGTTTATTCGTCATACTATCCGCCGACACTCGAAGAGCATAAGGAGATAAAAGAAGAACTTATAAACAGACCGGGATGGGATGAAATAGAAGCGGTTAAAAACGATAATATTCTGCTTTTATCACATTATGTGCACGGAGGGGCTTCAAAGCTTGTAGGAACAATGTACATAGCCAAATTCCTTTATCCCGAACTCCTTCCGGAACTTCATCCCGAACAGGTATTTAAAGATTGGTTGGAAAAATATCAGAAGCTTGATTATATAGAAGGACATACATATCCTGCATATACATTTGAGGATTGAACATGAATAAAGCGGTTTCGGATATAAGAAAAAAATATGACAGCGATAACAGAAAAAAGCTGATTATACTGGCGATTGGTATTGCTGCGGTCATAATAATGGGAATATATTTTGTTACGCTTGGAGTAGCCGATACAGACGTACCGCAGGTTATTCATGCTATAAAGGCATGGATTAGAGGAAGCCTAAACAGTGGACTGTCAGAGGAAAATAAGGCTTATAAAATAATAGTTTTGATGAGACTGCCGAGAATAGCAATGGCAATCGTAGCCGGAATAGGTCTTGCAGTATCGGGAACGGCTATGCAGGCTGTTACAAGAAATCCTCTTGTAAGTCCGTTTACTATGGGCGTGTCTTCCGCGTCGGCATTCGGAGCGTCCATGTGTATTGTTTTCGGAACGGGAGCGTTTTTTAAAAGCGAGATCGGAATAATATGCTGTGCGTTTGCCGCTGCGGTACTATGCATGGCTGTTGTGTATGGAATATCATCGCATAAAGGAATGGGAGCCGAAACAGTTGTTTTAACCGGTATTGCCCTTAACTACTTTTTCAGCGCATTGACATCGGCAGTAGAGTTTTTTGCCGAAGAACACAAATTGGCTGCCGTAGTGCAATGGACATTCGGGACATTTAACGGAACCGTATGGTCTGATGTGATTTATTCGGGAGCTTTTGTAATTATTTTTACCGTTATCATAATGGTAAACTATTTAAAGCTGAACGTAATGGCGTCAGGCGATGATGAGCTGGCGACAAGCCTTGGAATAAATCCGGGCAGAACAAGAATCACAATGTGTCTGGCATCTGTATTTATGACTGCTGCGGTTATAAGCTTTACGGGAGTTATAGGTTTTGTCGGACTTGCGGCTCCGCATATTACAAGAATGCTTGTCGGAGGAGATCACAAATATTTAATTCCGTTTTCGGCTGTAACGGGAAGCGCATTGCTGATGATTTCCGACGCGGTCGGAAAAACAATACTATCGCCCGTAAGCATACCGGTAGGAATTGTAGTTTCGTTTTTGGGGGTTCCTATATTTGTACACCTTATTCTTAAGGGAAGGAGGAATGTCCAATGAGTCTCAATGTAGAAAATTTATGTTTTGGATATAACTCCGAGTATGACATATTAAATAATATAAATATGGAAGTTAAACAGGGGGAAGCCATGTTCCTTCTGGGAGCAAACGGTACGGGAAAGACAACTCTGTTGAAGTGTATAAACCATATTTTAAAACCCAAAAGCGGAAATGTATTTTTGAACGGAGAAAATATAGCGGATTTTACACCTGAAAAAAGGGCGGGGAAAATCGGATATGTTCCCCAGTATAATAACAATGTTTTTCCCATGAGGGTTATAGATACGATAATGTTGGGAAGAGTATCGTTTGCCGGGAGAAGAATAAAATCCGAAGACAAGGATATTGTATTTGATATAATAGAAAAAATGAAGCTTGAGAAATTTGCCTTTAAAGACATAGACAGGATGAGCGGAGGAGAAAGACAGAGGGTATTTATCGCCAGGGCGCTTGCGCAAGAACCGGAAGTTATAATACTTGACGAACCGACAAGCAGTTTGGATTTAAAAAATCAGATGTTTACATTGGAACTTATTACACAACTTTCTCACAGCAAAAACATAGGAGTTATTATGTCGGTGCATGACCTTAACCTGACATCGCTTTTCGCGGATAAGGTAACTATATTAAAGGACTCGGAAATTTTTGCATACGGAAGTCCTGCCGAAACTTTGACTGAGTTTAACATAAGAGAGGTTTACGGAGTGGATACGGCTGTTACTGTTGAGGATGGCTATACTCATATAAGATTAAAAAAGTAATTGAAAGCCGGCTTGGATTTAAGTCGGCTTAACTTTTTCTTTTATTAAATTTTCATTGATTTATGTGAGCATGTGATTTAAAATAACTATGTATGGAAAACACTAAATCCAAAATGAGTTAAAACAGGAGGATACATCATGAAATTATTTATTGATACTGCCAATGTTGACCAGATCAGGGAGGCAAACGAACTCGGAGTGATATGCGGAGTTACTACAAACCCCTCGCTTATCGCTAAGGAAGGCAGAGACTTTGTTGAAGTAGTAAAAGAAATAACAACAATTGTTGACGGTCCTATAAGTGCGGAGGTTATAAGCCTTGAGCATGAAGGAATGGTAAAAGAAGCAAGAGAACTTGTAAAAATACATGAAAATATTGTAATAAAAATCCCTATGACTCTTGAAGGTCTTAAGGCTGTTAAAATTTTAAGCTCAGAAGGAATAAAGACAAATGTTACGCTTATATTCTCAGCTGCACAGGCTCTTCTTGCGGCAAGAGCAGGCGCAACTTATGTAAGTCCTTTCATCGGAAGAGTAGACGACATCGGATGCGACGGTATGGCGCTTATCGAAGAAATAGTAGACATATTTAACGTACAGGGAATAGAGACTGAAATAATAGCTGCAAGTATCAGAAATCCTCTTCATGTTACACATGCGGCTCGCCTTGGATGCGATATTGCGACAGTACCTTACAACGTAATCGAGCAGATGACAAAACATCCGCTTACAGATATCGGTATTGAAAGATTTCTTAAGGACTGGGAAGGCGTACCTAAAAAATAATCAGGAGTGTTAATTATGAATATAGACCAGTTAAGTGTAAATACGTTAAGATTTTTGTCTGTTGAAGCTATACAGAAGGCAAAGAGCGGACATCCGGGTCTTCCTATGGGTGCGGCTCCTGCCGCTTATGCTCTTTGGGCGAAGAATATGAGAATGAACCCTGCCGACCCTAAGTGGGATGACAGAGATAGATTTGTACTTTCCGCAGGCCATGGCTCGGCTCTTTTATATTCATTGCTTCATTTATTCGGATATAATATTACGATAGATGATCTTAAAAATTTCCGCCAGCTTGACAGCAATACTCCGGGACACCCCGAGTATGATATTGAAAGAGGAATAGAGACTGCTTCGGGACCTCTCGGACAGGGAATCGCAGGCGCTGTAGGTATGGCTATTGCAGAGACATATCTTGCGGCTCAGTTTAACAGACCAGGATATGATGTTGTAAACCATTACACATACGCTCTGTGCGGAGACGGATGTCTTATGGAGGGCGTTTCTGCGGAAGCGGCTTCACTTGCAGGTACTCTTAAGCTCGGAAAGCTTGTAGTATTATATGACTGCAATAATATAACGATAGAGGGCGACACATGCACATCATTTACAGAAGATGTTCTTAAGCGTTTTGAAGCGTATGGCTGGCAGACTATTACGGTTGAGGACGGAAATGATGTTGACGCCATAGATAAGGCAATAAAAGAGGCTAAGGCTGAAGCAGACAAACCTTCGATAATAAAAATAATGACAAAAATAGGCTACGGAGCTCCTAACAAACAGGGAAAAGCTTCTGCCCACGGCGAACCTCTCGGTGAAGAGGAAATTGTACTTGCTAAGGAAAACCTCGGTTGGGAGTACAAAGAAGCTTTCTATGTTCCCGAACAGGTTAAAGAAAATATTTCCGATATTACTAAGGCAGGCGCTGAAACAGAAAAAGAATGGAAAGCCATGTTTGAGGCATACGCCAAGGAATATCCGGAACTGGCTGAACAGTGGAACAATTGGCATAACGGAGAACTGCCTGATTTATTAAATAATGAAGATTATTGGACATACGAAGGAGATATTGCCACAAGAGCGTCATCTGAAAAGGTTCTTAATAAGCTTTCAAAGCTTGTTCCCAATCTTATAGGAGGTTCTGCGGATTTAGCGCCTTCAAACAAGAGCGTTATGAAGGACAGAGAATATTATTCTCCCGAAAACAGAATAGGTTCTAATATGCACTTCGGCATAAGAGAATTTGCCATGACTGTTATAGCAAACGGAATGTATCTCCATGGCGGACTTCGCCCTTATATAGCAGGTTTCTTTGTATTCAGCGACTACATGAAGGCAGGTTTGAGAATGTCTGCACTTATGGGACTTCCTGTAATAAGCATATTTACACATGACAGCATAGGCGTCGGTGAAGACGGACCTACTCATCAGCCTATCGAGCACCTTGCGGCGCTGAGAAGTATGCCTAACTATACGGTTATAAGACCTTGCGATTCAAGAGAGACCGCTGCTGCATGGTATGCTGCTCTTTCAAGAAAAACAAGCCCTACGGGTATAATCCTTTCCAGACAGAACCTTCCTTTGCTTGACGGAACAGGAAAAGAAGCTCTTAAAGGCGCATATATATTGAAGAACAGCAAAAAAGAAACTCCCGACGTTATACTTATGGCAACGGGTTCGGAAGTAGAGCTTATTTATAAAGCATGGGATATTCTTCAGGAAAAGGGAATTGACGCAAGAGTTATAAGTATGCCTTCATGGGAAATTTTCGAAGAACAGAGCGATGAATATAAGGAAAGCGTAATTCCTATGTCAGTCAGAAAGAGAGTAGCTGTTGAAGCAGCCGGAGACTTCGGTTGGCATAAATATGTCGGCTTGGACGGAGAAGTTATTTCTATGAACGGATACGGTGCGTCCGCTCCTGCCGGAAAACTTTTTGAAAAATACGGATTTACTGTTGATAATGTTGTTGATACCGTTATCAGAGTGGTGAACAGATAAACAAGCAAAAAGACTGTATTCATGACTGAGTACAGTCTTTTATTTATAAATCGGGGAGAGGTTTATGAGAACTTTTATAGCGATAGAGTTTGATAATGAGACTAAAAAGAATATAACGCAGCTGCAAAACAAAATAAAAAACGACTGCAAAAAAGGCAATTTTACCGTTAAGGATAACCTTCATCTGACAATGCACTTTTTGGGCGAAATAGAACAGGAGGATCTTGACGGAATTGCGGACGCTATGTCATTAACTGCTTCGTTAAACAGAAAATTCGAGCTTAATTTTGAGAAAACAGGCTATTTTGACAGAGGAGAAAAATGTATAATATGGCTCGGAATACAAAAGAGCAAAGAGCTTGTAAGACTATATGAAATACTTGAAAAGAACCTTGTAAAACAAGGGTTCAGAAGAGAGAAAACGGCATTTACACCACATGTTACTCTGGCAAGAGAAGCAGTGCTTTTTTATAATAAAAGCCTGATTTTAAGCAAGTTTAAACCGGAATTTGACGGAATGATTGTTAAGGAAATAAGCCTGATGGAAAGTAAACGAGTAAACGGAAGACTTATTTACAAAAAGCTGTACGGTGCAAAATTGCTGTAAGAAATATGAGAATAAATATTATAAATTTTTAATACTGTGCAAATATTTGTTAAATGACATATTGTTGATGTAAAAAGTTGTGCAAGATATATAGATTGGTAAAGGCTGTACAGCCTAAAATATTGTTATGATTGAGTATTTTTGTGTAACTAAAACATTGACAGAGAATTAACATTGGTATAATATATGATAGAGGAAAGATTATAGACAATGTATGTTTATGCGTATTTGTATGTTTTTTCCGAATTTTAAAAAATAGGCAGTTCATTTGTCGCAGTCGGGGAATTTATGCTCTGCCTTATTTTTTATAACATCAAATTCGTTTGATGATTTTTAACTTTTTTACAACATAAAGGAGGAAGTATTAATGGATTTTACGTTATCAAAAGAACACCTGTTATTCAGACAAATGGTAAGAGAGTTCGTAGAGAACGAAGTTAAGCCAATAATGCAGGAAATTGATGAAGAAGAAAGATTCCCTTCGGAAATCTGGGCAAAGCTTGGCCCTGCAGGTCTTTTAGGAATCCAGTATCCTAAAAAGTACGGCGGACAGGGTGGAGACTACCTTGCATATATCATTGCTATAGAGGAAATCTCCAAGTACTGTGCATCGGTAACATCAGGTATAGCAGCTCACTCTTCACTTTGTACATGGCCTATCTTCCAGTTCGGTACTGAAGAACAGAAAATGAGATTCCTTCCGGAACTGCTTTCAGGAAGAGCTATCGGCGCTATGGGTCTTACAGAGCCCGGTGCAGGTTCTGACGCAGCTATGCAGCAGACAAAGGCTTATCTTGACGGAGACCACTATGTAGTAAACGGCAGAAAGTGCTTTATTACAAACGCAGGAGAAGCTAAATATTATACAACTGTTGTTATGACTGATAAGTCAAAGGGAAATAAGGGTATGTCTATACTTGTAATCCCTGCTGACGCTCCTGGTTTATCAATTGGTAAACACGAGAAAAAAATGGGTATCCGTGGTTCAGCAACTGCTGACCTTATCTTCGACAACTGTATCGTTCCTAAGGAAAACCTTATCGGTAGAGAGGGCGACGGTTTCAAGATGATTATGCAGACTCTCGACGTTGGTCGTCTCGGCGTAGGCGCTATCGGTCTTGGTATTGCAGAGGGTGCTCTTGAAGAAACTCTTAAATATGTAAGCCAGAGAAGACAGTTCGGCAAGACAATCGGCTCATTCCAGAATACACAGTTTGAAATTGCTGATATGAAGACAAGAGTAGATTCAGCTCAGCTTATTATTTACAGAGCAGCTTGTACAAAAGACGCCGGTCTTCCTTTCGGTTTATACGCTTGTATGGGTAAATACTACGGCGCTACAATCGGTTCAGACGTAACCAGAAGATGCGTTCAGTTATTCGGTGGATATGGTTACATGAGAGAATACCATGTTGAAAGAATGATGCGTGACGCTAAGATCGTTGAAATTTACGAAGGCACAAGTGAAATTCAGAAGATGGTTATCGCCGGACATTTAAAGGTTGGTAAATAATTTTACTACATAGCATATGCGATAAAATCATTATGAAATCAGAATATAAATATGCGGAAGGAGTAAGACAATGAAAATAGTTGTTTGTGCAAAACAGGTACCTGATACCACAGAAGTTAAACTTGATCCTAAAACAAATACACTCATCAGAGATGGTGTTCCCAGTATTATAAATCCGGACGATAAAGCAGGTATTGAGGCTGCTTTACAGTTAAAAGAAAAAGTTGGCGGAACAGTTACAGTTATATCTATGGGACCTCCCCAGGCTGACGCCGCTTTAAGAGAAGCACTTGCTATGGGTTGCGACGAAGCTATCCTTGTTACAGACAGAGCTTTCGGCGGAGCCGATACATGGGCTACATCTTCAACAATCGCAGCTGCACTTAAGAAGATTGATTACGATATAATCATCACAGGACGTCAGGCTATTGACGGAGACACAGCTCAGGTTGGTCCTCAGATAGCTGAACATCTTGGAATTCCTCAGGTTTCATACGCAGAGGAAATCGTTGACGCAGCTGAAGGTAAAGTTGTTGTTAAGAGACAGTTTGAAGACAGATATCACGTTATCGAAGTAAAAACACCATGCCTTATAACAGCATTAGCTGAGTTGGCTACACCCAGATATATGACAGTTCATGGTATCTTCGACGCTTACAGAGAAAAAGAAGTTAAGGTTTGGACACTTGAAGAACTTAAAGACACAGTTGATATGGCTAATATCGGTCTTAAGGGATCTCCTACAAACGTTAAACAGTCATTCACAAAACAGGCTAAAGGAAAGGGACTTTACTACAAAGACCTTTCAGCTGAGGAAGCTGTTGAGACTATCGTAGCTAAGTTAGAAGAAAGACATATAATCTAAGAAAAAGCTGACTCGAAAAACTAATATATCAGAAAGGAATGGTAGGCTAATGAGTAAAGATGTATACGTATTAGCAGAACAGAGAGACGGAGTTATCCAGAAGGTTAGTATAGAGCTTATCGGAAAAGCAACAGAACTTGCTGCAGATTTAGGACAGAAAGTTGTAGCCGTATTATTAGGAAGCAACATTAAAGACAAAGCTGACGTTCTTGTAAAACATGGCGCTGACAAGGTTATAGTTGTTGACGATCCTATGCTTGCAGAATATGTAACAGAGCCTTATGCAAAGGCTTTATATGAAGTAATCAAGGCTAACGAGCCTGAAATCGTACTTTACGGCGCTACATCAATCGGAAGAGACCTTGCTCCCCGTGTATCGGCAAGAGTACATACAGGTCTTACAGCTGACTGTACAAAGCTTGAAATCGGAACAATCGATTCAATGCCCGATACAAAATTACTTCTTATGACAAGACCTGCTTTCGGTGGAAACATCATGGCTACTATCGTCTGCAAAGACCATAGACCTCAGATGGCTACAGTACGTCCCGGCGTTATGCAGGCTCTTGAAAGAGATGAAGCAAGAACAGGCGAAGTTGTTGATTTCAAAGTTGAATTTACAGCAGCTGACATGAACGTTACAATTAAAGAAGTAGTTAAAGAAGATAAGAAGACAGTTGATATTACAGAAGCTAAGGTACTTGTATCAGGCGGACGTGGTATCGGTTCACCCGAATTCTTCGGTGAACTTCAGAAACTTGCAGACGTACTCGGCGGAGAAGTTTCTTCATCAAGAGCTAACGTTGACGCAGGTTGGATTGAAAGAGACCGTCAGGTTGGACAGACAGGTAAGACTGTACGTCCCGACCTCTATGTTGCTTGCGGTATTTCGGGAGCTATCCAGCACGTTGCAGGTATGGAAAGTTCAGAATATATCGTAGCTATCAACAACAACGATACAGCTCCTATATTTGATGTAGCTGACCTTGGTATCGTTGGCGATGTTAAAGCTATAGTTCCTAAGTTAACAGAAGCTATTGCTAAACGTAAAGCTGAAAAAGCTGCTCAGTAAAAATATACTGCCCTCCCGATTTTGGGAGGGTTTTTTCTTTATAGAAAATATTTTTAAGCTATAAAATTTTTATTGAAATAATTACATTGTAAAATATGCCGGTGAATATTATAATTTAAGAAAACAAATATTGAGGGATACATATGAAGAAAGTTTTAGTAATAGGTTCGACTGTAGCCGATGTAATAATTAGATTGGATAAACTTCCTACAACAGGAGGAGATGTAAATGTACGCGGACAAAAAATGTCCATGGGCGGCTGTGCTTTTAATGTTTCGCAGGCCATAGCGTATTTTGATGTACCGTACCTGCTATTTTCTCCTATCGGAACAGGTATATATGCGGACTACATAAGAAAAGAACTAGCAGGTATGGAAGTTACAAGAGCCGAGCTTAATCCCGATGAACCGAATGGATGCTGTTATTGCCTTGTAGAAGACAACGGCGAACGAACATTTATCTGCGACCATGGAACAGAATATAAATTTAAAGAAGAATGGTACAAAAATCTTGATCCAGATGATTTTGACTGTGCATATATATGCGGATTGGAAATAGAAGAAGATACAGGCGATTTTATAATTGACTTTTTGGAAAACTCACATATACCGTTTTATTTTGCACCCGGACCGCGAATAAATGAAATTGAAAAAAGGAAAATGAATAGAATATTTTCGTTGAACCCAATACTTCATGTAAATAAAACGGAGGCAGTAACATTTACGGAAACGGACTCCATATATAATGCTGCTGAAAAACTTACTGATATGACTGAAAACACAGTTGTTATAACAGACGGCGAGAACGGAAGCTTCTGTTTATCGTATACGGACAGAAAGTGGTATGAAGCGCCTGCGTTTAAAGCCGACGTTGTCGATACAATAGGAGCAGGTGATTCGCATATCGGCACGTTTATTGCACAGAGACAACTCGGAAAATCTATAGAGCAAGCTCTTATTGAGGCAAACAGAATATCTTCACTCATAGTACAGAAAGAGGGAGCAAGACTTAAAAGATAAAAGTATGACTTAAACATGATTTTCGGTCATGTGTAATGAAGGATGCAAATCAATATATGACTGAAATCTATAAAACAGTCATATATGTGAATGATTAATAAAAAAAGAGGGAGAAACCCCCTCTTTTAAAGTTTTAATTTATTTTGAATTTCAGCAATCTGCTCATCTGTTAAGTCAAGCTGTTCCCACTTAATCTGCACTTTATCGTTTTCGTATCTCGGTATTAAATGAAGATGGAAGTGATGAACTGTTTGACCGGCAAGACTTCCATTATTCTGTACAACGTTCATTGCCTCAAACCCAAGTACTTCTTTCATGTTTTTTGCGATTTTTGTTGCTAATCTAAAAAGCCTTCCGGCAACGTCTTCGTCTATATCAAATATGTTAGAGTAGTGCTTTTTAGGAAGAACTAAAACATGACCGATATTTCCGGGAAATCTGTCCAAAATAGCTTTAAATTCTTCGTCTTCAAAGATTACAGCCGATGGAATTTCACCGGAGATTATTTTACAAAAAATGCAATTGTCCACTTAAATCAATCCTTTCTCTTATTATTATATAAGTATAACATAAAAGACATACATGCAACATAGATTTTAATATTTATATGTCGAAATATGGACTAAAAAAGCTGTTTTTGGAAATCGAAAGATATTGTTTTTTGTTAGCCGAAGCAATAAAATTATAATGGAAACAGGAATTTTATAGGAGGAATAACGATGATAAACTCAGCGGCCGATAATTATGCGGAACAGACAGCGTTTTTTGCGCACGAAATTAAAAATCCGCTGGCGGTTATCAAGGCTAATGTACAGCTGATAGAACTTGATAACGGCGGTGAAAATAAAAAAAGCTTTGAAGCGGTTTATGAGCAGATAGATAAGATAAACAGACTTATACAGGAAAATATGGACCTGATAAAAATGTCGGAAAGCAATAAATGCGATATAATCCGAATCATAGATAAGGCGGTAAATACATATTCTGCAAATAACAGAGAATTTAAAATAAAGTATAAAGATCAAAAAGTCAATGTTGACTGTAAAACCGAACTTTTGGAAAGTCTTTTCGGAAATTTAATAAAAAATGCCGTAGAAGCAACCGTGGATGGAGATTTGATTGAAATTGAAATAAAACGAAAAGGAAAAAGAGTAGCCGTTTCAATTGCGGATAACGGGTGCGGTATATCGGAAAAAGACTTGGAACGCATAGGCGAGCTGTTTTATACGACTAAAAAGGGAGGAAGCGGAGTAGGTATTTTTATGTGCAAAAGAATTGTAGAGCAAAACGGAGGAAAATTTAAAATTGCTCATAATAAACCGAAGGGTACAAAGGTTACGGTCGAACTGAACACAGCTTCTTAAAAAATAGGCGGCTTCCAACAGAAACCGCCTGATTTTTATTTTCTGTATTTTGCAATCATATAATTCAATATATCCGCATGTGATTGTTCGTCTGTTATGATTTCAAATATCATGTCCCTTATATCTGTATTTTCAAAGGCTGACATGATTTCTCTGTATAGCTCGACGGCTTCCAGTTCATCGAAGAAACTTTCGGTAAACTCCTCGAATATATTTTCAATTTGAGAATCATCACTCTCTTCTGTAATATTCGGAGTAACTCCTGTGAGAGACTTATATATTTCTTCAAAAAGCCGCCTGTGTTTATATTCGTCGTAAGCGACGGATTTTATTATTTCAGCGTCATCTTTGTTTGATATTATTTCCGAAAGACTGATATATTTGCCGAAATCGGATATTTCGTCCTCTATTGCGTCTGTAAGCATATCCAAAAGAGTTTGATTTTGCGAAAAAGTTTTTGTTTCCGATGCGGACAGCTCGGTTTTTTTGATATTATATGGGTACAATGTCATCACTCCTTTAAAAAACTATATGCTGATTAATTTTAAATGTGCTTGTTTTTGTAAGGAAATTTTTACTTTTTTTATATGGAATTGAATATTGTTTTCTGATATTATATAAAAATTAGATATTAATGAATCGGAGTGGATAAAATGAAAAAAATAGTCCTTACCGGCGGCGGTACAGCCGGACATGTAACGCCGAATATAGCGCTTATTCCCGAACTTCAAAAAAACGGATGGGATATAAGCTATGTCGGAACGGAAAACGGAATAGAACATGAGCTTATCGAACGTGAAGGTATCCCATACTATTCGGTAAGAAGCGGAAAGCTGAGAAGATATTTATCTAAGGAAAATATAAAAGACGCTTTCAGGGTAATAGGCGGTATATCAGACGCGAAAAAGGTTCTTAAAGAAATAAAACCGGACGTTATATTTTCAAAAGGCGGTTTCGTAGCCGTACCTGTGATAATAGCGGCGGGAAAGCTTAAAATACCCGTAGTTGCCCATGAATCTGATTTAACGCCGGGTCTTGCTAACAAAATAGCTATGCCGTATGCAAAAACAGTATGTACAACTTTCCCCGAAACCGTAAAATATGTTAAGGGAGGAAAGGGAGTTTATACCGGTTCTCCCATAAGGAAGGAACTTTTTGACAGCAGTAAAGAAAAAGGGTTGGAATTATGCGGTTTTGATAACAAAAAGCCTGTAATACTTTCCATGGGCGGAAGTCTTGGATCCGTAAAAATAAACAATGCGTTGAGGGCGGCTTTACCGTCTCTGCTTAAAGATTTCCAAATCGTACATTTGTGCGGAAAGGGAAATGTTGACGAAACTCTCTTAAACACAAACGGTTATAAGCAGTTTGAATATTTAAACGAGGAACTTAAGGATGTATTTGCCGCCGCTGAAATAATAATTTCAAGGGCAGGCAGTAACTCCATATCGGAATTTCTTGCGCTTAAAAAGCCTTGTTTACTTATACCACTTTCGACAAATGCAAGCAGAGGCGATCAGATTCTTAATGCGGAGTCCTTTGAGAAGCAGGGATTTGCCAAGGTTTTAAGCGAAGAAAATATTGAAAAGATAGAAATAGAAATAAGAGAACTGTATAAAGAGAGAGAAAAATATATTGAAGCTATGGAAAAATGCGAAGCGGCTAACGGCATAGATGCCATAATAAGAGAAATCAACAAGGCCGCCGGTATAGAGTGAAAGGAATGACTTGATTTATGAAAATGAATTTATTTAAAACAGCTGCGGCATTATCTGTTTGCGCTGTTATGGCTCTTTCGGGATGTTCTTCTTCCGAATCGGGAAATAACGGAGAAAATACCGAAAACGAACAGGAAAACACTGAGAATAGTGAAGAAATGACAGATGAAGAAAAGGCATATCAGGAATATCTTGATAATCTCGCAACACAGGGAGAAGGCATAACTCAGCTTGACCCACCTGAAAAAGGTGAGGAAATAGCGGTAATACATACGTCTATGGGGGATATAAAAGTAAAATTCTTTCCCGATAAAGCTCCCAAAGCCGTTGAAAACTTTAAAACTCTGGCAAAGGACGGATATTATGACGGAATTACATTCCATAGAGTAATAAACGATTTCATGATACAGGGAGGAGACCCTACAGGCACGGGAACAGGCGGTGAAAGCATATACGGAGGAGCATTTGAAGATGAATTTTCACCTGACTTATATAATTTTAGAGGAGCTCTTTCCATGGCAAACAGCGGTATGAATACCAACGGAAGTCAGTTCTTTATTGTCCAGAAACCGGGAATACAGGACGGTTATTGGGAGTATATAGATTCTCTTGTAAAGGAGTTCGGAGACAGCCAGGTATTGTTTGACAATCAGTCAAACAGACTTGTAAAAGTAAATTATTCCGACGAAGCCAGAGAGCTTTATAATGAAAACGGAGGAACGCCGCATTTGGACTACGGACATACCGTATTCGGTCAGGTGTTTGATGGGATGGACGTTGTTGACGCTATAGCGTCCGTTGCCGTAGATGAGAACGATAAGCCTGCGGACGACGTTATTATTACTTCAATCTCGTTTGAGAACTACGAGGGATAACGGATATTTTTGTAAATAAAATAATAATGCACAAAATAAAGCTTTGTATGCTGCTGTTTTAATGCAGTTTAACAAAGCTTTATTTTATTTAAAATACTTTGTTAAGAAAAATTTAATGATATGTTCAATATTAAGTCAAATAAACGTGGTAATATATACTTGTAAAAATGATAATAACGATGAATTAGATATATAGGATATAATCCGGGAGGTTAATAAATGGTAAGAGATTTTGATTCGGCTGCTCCTAAAGGAACGGACAAAGTCGTGGCGTGTATAACGGCTCAATATAATTCGGAAAGACTTATAGATACGGCTGCGGAGGTTGCCGATAAATTTAACGCCGAACTGCATATTCTGCATGTAAATAAAGGGACAAGTATATTCAATAATGAAAATACGCCGATTCTCCTTGATAAATTGTTTGAATACGGAAGTGAAAAAGGCGGAATGGTTCATATGCTGTGCAGCGATGACGTCGCAAAATCCATTGGAGATTTTATAGAAGAGTATGATATTACGAAAATAGTTCTGGGCGAGGCTCCCGGCGCTGTTGATAAGGAAATTCAGAAAGCGTCGGAATTCGGCAGAATAGAGAAAACTCTTAAAAAACACGGCGTTGAAATAATAATAGTAAAAAGAGAAGAAAATTAACATATATTGGCTGTAAATAAGGATTTTATATATTTTTGTTGCAATAAAATGCAAAATATATTATTATTTCATAAGTATATGATTTTAAAAAATTAAATTGTGTTGACAAGGAGAGAACATAAAATGAGTTTATACGAAAATTGGATGAAGAAAGCTTTCACACCTAAGGGACAGAGCGTAGAGGCTGTTTGGGATGAATATCTCCCTTTAGAGCAGAAAATATATGAATATATACTCGGTGAAAAAGTACAGGATATGAACTGTAAAATTTCAGAGATAGCGGAAAGATTCCATATGACAGACGAGCAGGCAGTTGCTTTTGTCGACGGTATCAACGACGTTCTTCCCGAACCATACGATGTAAACGAACTTGAAGCCGATACGGAAGTAAGCCTTCACATCGAATTTGATAAACTTTACAAGAAAATGGTTGAGTACAGAGCAGAGCATCTTTACTCACTTCCTCAGTGGGACGGAATTTTCACAGAGGATAAGAGAAAAGCCCTCTATAAAGAGCAAAGAAATTCACGTACAGTTGTTAACGACGGTCCTAAAATCGGAAGAAACGATCCATGCCCTTGCGGAAGCGGTAAAAAATATAAAAAATGCTGTGGAGCTAATTTATAATTTAATTGGAGTCTGATTGATGGAATGGAAACTAAACTTGTAAAAGTTGATACGGAAAATCCGGAAAAAAGCGTACTTACGGAAGCCGCCGAGATCCTCAAAAACGGGGGTCTGGTGGCTTTTCCTACAGAGACGGTCTATGGACTTGGGGCAAACGGATTGGACGAAAAGGCTTGTAAAAGGATATATGAGGCAAAGGGCAGACCCAGCGACAATCCTCTTATACTTACGATAGGAGATTTGGACGGCCTTTATAAAATAGTCGGAAAAGTAACCGAGAATGCAAAGAAGATAATAGACGCATTTTGGCCCGGTCCTATAACACTGGTACTTCCGAAAGCCGACTGCGTGCCCGAAACGGTTACCGGCGGACTTGATACGGTTGCCGTCAGATACCCGTCCAATAAAATTGCAAGGGAGTTAATAAAAATTGCAGGTATACCGGTTGCGGCACCCAGTGCAAACTCATCGGGAAAACCCAGCCCTACAAGAGCTTCTCATGTAGAGTTTGACTTAAACGGTAAAATAGAGATGATAATAGACGGAGGCGCAGCCGATTGGGGGCTTGAATCCACTATACTTGACGTATCGGAGGACAAGCCTGTTTTGTTGCGTCCGGGAGCTGTTACGCAGGACATGATAGAAGACGTTGTCGGAGAGATAGACGTTGACCCTGCGGTTTATTCAAAACCTGACGGGAATATAGTACCGAAAGCGCCGGGTATGAAATACAAACATTATTCTCCGTCTGCTAAAGTTATACTTGTTTCGGGCAGTATGGAAAACGTTATATCGACTATTAATGAAAAAATCAGCACTGACGAAAAAAACGGACTGAGAGTAGGTGTTATGGCGACAACGCAGACAAAAGACAGATATATCGGCGGAGAAGTGCTTGTTGTCGGCGATAGGACAAAGCCGGAAACAATTGGAGCAAATTTGTTTAAAATACTCCGTAAGTTTGATTTTATCGGCGTAGACATCGTTTATTCCGAGGTTTTTGATGAAGACGGAGAAGGTGCGGCTATAATGAACAGGTTGAATAAAGCCGCAGGATTTAATTATATAAAGTGTTAATCGGCGGTGAATTTTATGAGAATATTATTTGTTTGTACCGGTAATACATGCCGCAGTCCAATGGCGGAAGTGATAGCCAATGCTATTTTTAAAAACAACGGAATGGATGCCTGCGCATTCAGCAGAGGGATATTTGCCGAAAGCGGTATGCCGGCCAGTGAATATGCAAAGCTTGCCGTAAAAAATTACGGTCTTTCATTGGAGGAGCATAGGGCTTGTCAACTGACTGAAAGCGATATAAAAGAAGCTGATTTGATTCTTACAATGACTGCTTCGCATAAACGTATGTTGGAAAAAATATGTCCTGCCGAAAAATTATTTACCCTTAAGGAGTATTGTTACGGAACGGAAGGGGACATATCAGACCCGTTTGGAATGAGTCCGTCCGTCTATATGGACTGTGCCGAGGAAATAATCGGCTGTGTAAACATAATGGCTGAAAAACTGAAAAATAATTAAACTGCAAGTGTTTATAGAAAGGATTTGAGTACAATGATAGCTATAGGATGCGACCACGGCGGATTTCCGCTTAAAAAGGATATAATAAAATTTTTAGAAAAATCGGGATACGAGTATAAGGATTACGGAACATATACAGAGGAAAGCTGCGACTACCCCGAATATGCCAAAAAGGTGGCTCATGCCGTTGCCGACGGAGAGTGCGAAAAGGGCATTATTATATGCGGAACGGGAATAGGCGTATGTATGACAGCCAATAAGGTGAAGGGCGTAAGAGCGGCTCTTGTACATGACTGCTTTTCCGCAAAGGCTACAAGAGAGCATAACGACGCCAACGTGCTTACAATGGGCGCAAGGGTAATCGGACCGGGTCTTGCAGAGGAAATCGTAAAGATATTCTTGGAAACACCGTTTTCCAATGATGAAAGACATATAAGAAGAATAAGTCAGATAGAGGATTAAAGAAAGGAAGGTTTCGATGAGTGAGTTTTTTGTATCAAACCACCCTCTTATTCAGAATAAAATGGCTCTTTTAAGAGATAAAAATACGTGTACGAAAGAGTTTAAAGAAATAATCTCCGAGGTAGCTATGCTTCTTTGCTATGAAGCGACAAGACATGTAGAGCTTGTCCCCGCAAAGGTAGAGACGCCTATTATGGAGGCTGACGTAAACGTTATTGACAGAAATTTTGCCATTGTTCCGATTTTAAGAGC
>URLB01000024.1 GCA_900548595.1 uncultured Eubacteriales bacterium | reverse complement strand
TATAATAAGAACTCTGGATATAGGCGCCGATAAACAGGCTCCTGCCCTTAATCTTCCTAAGGAAGAAAACCCCGCCCTCGGATTCAGAGCCATAAGAATCTGCCTTGAACGTACCGATATATTCAAAACCCAGCTCAGAGCAATTTACAGAGCCTCGATATTCGGAAATATATATATTATGCTCCCGATGATAACTTCGGAAAAAGAAGTGTTGCAGGCAAAAGAAATTATGTCGGAAGTAAAAAACAGCCTCAAATCCGAAAATATACCTTTCAACGATGTTCCCGTCGGTATAATGATTGAAACCCCGGCTGCTGCGGTTATAAGTGCGGAGTTAGCCGAAAACGTTGATTTTTTCAGCGTCGGAACAAACGATTTGACCCAATATACCCTTGCCGCGGACAGGCAGAATACAAAACTATCTTCTCTGTATAACGTAGAAAATAAAGCCGTACTCCGTCTTATAAAGATGGCTGCCGATAGTATTCACCGTAAGGGAAAGTGGATAGGAATATGCGGAGAGGCTGCCGCCGATAAACAGCTGTTGGATATTTTTCTTTCAATGGGCATCGACGAACTTTCCGTTTCATCAGGTTATGTGCTTTCCGTAAGGGAAATGATAAGAGAAAGCAAAATAAATCCTCTTTCGGAAGAATATAAAGTCTGACATAGATATATGATAAAAGCCGACCGATTATAAAAACCCGGTCGGCTTTATGTTTAGAGCTGTTTAAAAAATTTTTATTCTTTTATTTCTTCCGTTATTATCCATCTATCGTCAATTCGGCTGAACTCTACTGTTTCCGTATAGTCGTACTCATCAAAATAAAGAATGTCTACGGAAACGTACTGTTTTCCGTCTTTTTCTCCCACATACTTCACGCTTTCGCAATCCACATCTATCGCTCCGTATCCCCTTGCGCCTCTTACTAAGTAAAGCATGCCGTCATATTCAAAGAAATCGTCCCTGAAATAATTGTCTATTATTTCATCGGACATATATTTTCTGAGATTTTCTCTGACTTCATCATTTGTTTTAAAATTATTTACAACATAAAAATCCGAATAAGTAGGGTCTATATAATAGTCTTTTGCATATTTTTCCTCTTCCTCAGGCAAAAATAAAACTACCCGCTCTCCCCTTCCGTCATCGTATGCTTCTTCGCTCTCATAGGCAGATAAATAGCTTCTTTTGTCAAAACTTATATCCGCTCCGAATATTTCCTGTACGCAGGACTGTAAACATTCTATATTAGGTTTTATTTCATTTATAAATTTCTCCTCGTCAAATGTTTTTTCAGATTTCGCACATCCTGAAATCACAGCCGACATAATCATAACTACGCCTATTAATACGAGTATATTTTTTCTTTTTACCGCAAATATTCTAGCTGAATATTTCTTTTTGTTCCCTTTCATTTTAAAGTTCATCTCCTTTCGGTAAAACAAAAAACAACCTGCTATAATTTTATTATAACAGGTTGTTTATATACGTTAAAGATATATTACTTTAATAAATCTACAAGTTCTGAAGGAACGTAAGTAACTCCGTCAACGATTACAACGTCTGTAGAAAGGTCTTTTACCATATCTCCGTCAATTGTTATTGTATCGCTGTTGATTTCAAGAGAAACTGTCTTTTCTCCCTTTGTAAGAACTATAGGTTCTTCATTTGATGTCCATTTAATTTCATATCCGAGGCTGTCTGCTGCTTCTCTTAAAGGAAGTGTCTTTACTTCTTCTGCGGCTTCAGCAACTTCTGCTGTTTCTGTGGGTACTGCTTCTTCCTCAGGGAGTACAATTACCATATAAGGTGTTGTCTGTGCGGGAATGCTCTTTGTTGAAGCTCCGTAAATAACGATAGCTTTGTTATTCTTAATATCTTCAGCTGTAAGAGCCTGCTTTGTTCCTCTTATGTCAAGAATCTGAACTTTTTCGTCCATGATAAGTTTAACAGTCTTTCCTGTAAGCTCTTCATCAAACTTGTCAACTGCTACATTGCTGGGTGTTTCACCTTCAACTACGATTGCAACAGCTGCGCTTGTCTGAGGTGGAAGGCTGAGAGTCATGGGAGCATTGTCCTCCATAACAACTGAAACTGTCATTCCTGCCTTAAGATCTGCAAGAGCCTTAACTGCATTGTCTGCAATTACCATGCAATCTGATGTTTCATTGAAAACGATTTCTCCTCTTGTTTCTGTTTCAACGGAAATTCTTGTGCTTCCGTCTTCATTAACAGCAACTTCTTTAATTTTTCCCTTAAGTACAGAATATCCTATTGTTTCTTCTGCGGGAGCTTCTGTTTCATCTTTCTTCTCGTCTTCTTTTTTAGCTTCTTCTTTCTTTGTTTCTTCTTTCTTTTCGTCCTCTTTATTGGACTCTTCTTTCTTTGTTTCTTCTTTCTTTGTTTCTTCTTTCTTTTCGTCTTCCTTCTTTGTGTCTTCTTTCTTTTCGTCTTCCTTCTTTGTGTCTTCTTTTTTATTGTCCTTCTCGTCGTTTACAATAACCTGATGACCTGTATTATTGTCTTTCTTGTCATCATTAACTTCTGTAAGGCTTCCTGCCATAGCAGGTACTGTTGACATAATTACTGTCATTGCTGAAACAGCTGCAGCTGCATATCTAAAATGTTTCTTCATAAAAATTATCATCCTTTCAATAATTGCTATTGTTTTCTTAACATAACGTATAATAACATAAATTTTTCAGAAAGTCTCGAAAGTAATATTTTTTTAAGATTTTTCAAAGATGTTTTTAATTAATTTACAATTATATCCTATTTCTTAAATAGTAAATATAATTTATGTTATATTAAATAAATAGTTCTTGCTTTTTATATAAAATGTAGTTATAATAAATATGTTATTTCGGGGTGTGGCTCAGTTTGGTAAAGCGCTGCGTTCGGGACGCAGAGACCGCAGGTTCAAATCCTGTCACCCCGAGTTTTTTAAATATTGTATTTTATAACCGGCACAATCTGTACAAAATGGTTGTGTCGGTTTATTTTTAGCATAAAATACTTTTAAAACAGTATGTGATTCAATCACATACTAAATCAATTAGTTTTGATATATTAAAAACATAATAAAGATAACCTGCGCCGTATATCGATGCAGGTCAGGAGGTATTTTATGGCTAAGAAAACAGCGTCTGTCAATCAAAAAATATGCGTTGCATGCGGAGCATGCACAAAAGTATGTCCAAAAGAAGCTATATATATTTATTCAGGCTGCTACGCGAAAGTAGATCAGGCTCTATGTGTCGGATGCGGTCTTTGTGCAAAAACATGTCCCGCAGGAGTTATAGAACTGATAGAAAGGAGGAATGCAGAATGAAAAAGAAACACTGGTATGATTATTTATGGATTTGGTCAATTATTTATTTTGCTTTAGGTTTCTTTAACATCCTTTTTGCCTGGTTAGGTATGATCGATTTTCTCATTCCTCTCGGTTTTGCTGTTTTCAAAGGAAACAAAAACTTCTGTAACCGTTATTGCGGAAGAGGTCAACTTTTACAGCAGCTCGGAGGGACATACAAATGCTCTCGTAATCGTAAAACTCCCTCTTGGATGTCCTCAAAATGGTTCCGTTACGGCTTTCTTATATTTTTTCTTGCAATGTTTGCCAATATGTTGTTCCAAACTTGGCTTGTCGGTTCCGGTGCCGAAAGTCTCAAAGAATCTATCAAATTATTTTGGACTGTTCGCATTCCATGGAGCTGGACCTATACTGCCGGAATAGTTCCTAATTGGGTTGCACAATTCAGCTTTGGATTCTACAGTATTATGCTTACATCAATGCTTTTAGGTCTTATTGTAATGGTTCTTTATAAACCTCGCTCATGGTGTACTTTCTGCCCAATGGGTACAATGACTCAAGCTATCTGCAAAATTAAAAAATAATATATTTTAAGCAAAAATTATATTTATAAATAAATATTTTTGTTTTTTAACTGTGGTCTTAAATACGGATAATATAATTTTCGGAGAAGCATTATATATTTTTAATGCCTCTCCGACTTTTTATATATTAGATGATACTGTAAAAAACAGTTGAATAATCGACAGTTCACAATTAAATCTTATTAAATTCGGTCTTGGAAACTCCGTAGTGTACAGTCGCCTGTTTTCCGCTGTCCGTATAATTAAAATATTTTCCCCAGCCGCTTGGCTTTTCAGCTGCGTCTGTATATATATCCTTAAGATTCGCGCATTTATAAAAAGGCGCATTGGAATAACTTGATGCAGATATTGTCGTGCAGTTTTTGGAAATCCATATTTTGGTCAGTTTAGTACAGCCATAAAAGGCTATACCGCCGATATTGGTCAGTTTTTCAGGTAATTCTCTCAAACTTATCCCCTCGCAGCCATAAAAAGCATTACTGCCTATTTTGGTTATCCCCTGCGGTAATTCTGTCAGCTTTATATTTATGCAATTTCTGAAAACATTGCTGTTTATTTCCTTTATTCCCTGCGGCAGTTGTGTCAACGCTAACTTTGTACAGCCTGTAAAGGCGCTGTTTCCTATGCTCGTTATCCCGTTTGGAAGCGATGTTAATGCGAGAGCCGTACACCCTGTAAAACAACTTGTACCGAGTTCTGTTATGCCGTCGGGAAGTTTTTCCAAAGTCATTCCCGTACACTCGTTAAAAGTTCCCGTTTCTATAACAGTTATATTTGGGGGCAATGACGACGGATTTATTTTTGCACATCTGCTGAAAGCTCCGGTTCCTATACTTGCTATAGTTTCGGGAAGCTCGCTCATTCTAAGTTCAATACAGCCGCTGAAAGCTCCGTCCCCTATTACTTCTATACTGTTCGGAAACCTTATTTCTGTTAAATTTTCACATTGATAAAATGCGTCGCTTCCTATTTTTTTGACTCCTTCGGGTATTACAAATTCGCTTACTGTCCTTTCGATAAGCTTTTTAATGCTTTCATTATTGTTTGATAAACATTGAGCCGTATGCTCCGCTTTTGTTTTCAGGTTTTTAAGCATATCCGTATTTATTTCAATAGGTGTGGACATCTTTCATCTCTCCCTTACAATATGTATATTGTTATAGATTTTATCGCCGAGCAATTCTCCTGCTGTTTCCAATATCTTTTCTATTTCGCCGATTAATAATTTTTGTTCCGCAACCTCGTTATTTATCCTGTTTATTTCGCTTTGTATACTCATTTACGCCGCACCGCCTTAAATTGCCGCCAACGCTGTCTCTATATCGTTTGTAATCGTTACGGTTCCTTCTCCACTGTGGAATCCTAAAGGAATTGTATAACCAGTTGTATTCATGCCGTCAATCGTAGCTTTAACAGCTCCATTATTGACCATAGTTCCGGCTTTTTCCGCTCCGCTGCCGTCTGTAAATATTTTGTTTGCCAGTACGTCCGCAGCTGTTGCCGTTGTGCCTGAAATATCGGCATAATTTTTCGGTATAGCTTCTACGCTTACCTTTGAAAGGCCGTCGTATCCCTCGTCAGGTGTAACATCCTGCTGAGATTTTGTCGGAATTATGCTCTTCTCCTGTAATGTAGGCGCATTTTCAACATTTACCGTTACTTTTGATATTACTTTTCCTGCCGTAGGCGTTACAATTCCGTTGGCAGTTATTGTTTTTTCCTCAAGCTCTATGTTTACAGTTCCGTTTCCGTTATGATAGCCTTTAGGTATAGCATAGCTTGCTGTTGATATATCTAATTTTTTGCTTACCGCTCCGTTGTCAGCTATGCTCTCTATCGCTTCCGTACACTCCTCCAGTGTCGCCGCAGGTTCTGTAATGCTCATTCCGCCAAGTTTTGCTCTCTGTCTGTCTCTCAACCCCTGTAATCTTGTAATCTGTTCCGATATGCTCATATTTTTCCTCCTTTTATAATGCTTTAAGAAGAGACTCTATATTTCCGACTTCCGTATATACTGCTCCGCTTGTAACAGGCTTTGTATTGTCCTCGGAAACTTTATCCGTTATGTCAACCGATAATATTCCGTTTTCATCTATTTTCAGATTTTTTCCGACCTTTATTCCTCCCAATATATCCTCAGAGGCATGCGGCAAAGATAAACCTGTCAAATTCCCGATATTTATTTCCGTTCCGTCTGACATTATAAATATAATCTCTCCGCGGTCATTGGATTTTATATCGGAAACGCCTCTTCCGATTAACCCGTAAACGGAAGCCGATATTGACGGTTTCAAAACTGCTTCTATTACTCCGTCAATTTTTTTGTTCATCTCTTTCACCTCACTCAACTTTAATAATATTGTTTTTTACAATTGTACGATTATATTTTCCCAAAATCCTTATGTCATAAAAATATGTTCCTACGTCAAATAAAATCGTTTCATCTTTATTGAAAACCAAATTAATAAAGTTTTCTTTTACATCTGTAAACTCAAACGTCTTTACATCCTCGCCTCTGTTATTTTTTATAATTACTTCTACGGTATCCTCCGTGCCTAAACTTATTTCCTCCCCGTCTGCGTCGTATAGTTTAATGCTCAGACCGATTTCAAACTCGTCCATACAATACCATGCTATTATTCCGTTCGTAATCCTCGGGCTTGGAAGTGCAGCTTCTATTTTAGCCATATACGCCTACCCCCTGTAGTTAAATAAGTCTACCAGTACCGAATTAAAACCCGCTTTTCCCGATGAGCTTTTTTTGTCCGATTTCTTACCGTATCTTCTGGCATACTGCAAGACGTCATCTATCGAGCTTTTGTCATATCCGCTTCCGCTAAGTTTGTCGGCTATCATCATAAGACCGTTTTCCCCACCGTCATTAAAGGCCTGAAGAGCGTCGTCATATATGGAAGCAGTTGCCTTTTTCCCCTTTGATGATGTTTTCGATGTTTTTACTGAAGTATTTTTCAGTCCGTCAAGATATTTCTCATATTCAAACTGTTTTTCTTTAAAGTTTTGATTCCATTTTTCGTTTTCATTCTCAATATTTTTCCAGTAGTCGCTGCTTTCTGTTTTTGCTGCGTCCTGCATTATAGAAAGCTTATTAAAGTAATCGCTCCGTTCCCTGTCTATTTCATCACGATATTCCTTGTAATAGTAATCTCTTTCGGACTGCCAATCGTTTACATCATCTCTGTATTTCTCATAGTCGCTCTTTTCGGCATTTACATAAAGCGAATAAAGTCTGTATAATTCATTTCCCTCTTCCTGATAAGACTCCCTTGCATTTTTATAAAGCTCCGGAATCATATTATTCAGCTGCTGAATATAGTTGTTGTATGCTGCCGCCCCGGCAGAATAGGCGTATGTATTTCCATATCCTCCCGTTAGTCCCGCGGCCTGTCCCATTGTATCGCTCATGGCGGTTTGTCCTAGGCTTACATATTGGTTTTTATACTGTTGATACAACATATCGGAATTTAAATCATATGAAAACTCTTCTCTGTTCTCCAATTTTTCCAATATGTCGTTTATCTGCTCTTTGTAGGCGCTCTCATATTTATCAGGTCTCTTTGAATTTATTTCTTCATATTTTTCTTTATATTTATCAGCCTCATATCCGCCGTTGTACAAATCTTTAATATTATTTTTCGTTTCATCACTGAGCGAAGTTGCATTTGAATAAGGATTATATCCGTTTGCATACTTTCCGGTATAGTTTTTTGTCGTCATGTTTTCGTCGTATAAAGCCGACTTATAGCTTCCGTCGGCGTTTACATCAAGTATCTGATACGTTCCGCTGTTCGTTACAACTCTGTCCCCAACGCTTAATCCTGCCTGTGCCTTACCGTTTGACTGTACCTTATAATACTTTCCCGTAGCGCCCACATTCATCAAATCACTTGCCATTTTCCTTCACCCCTCTTTTAAAGGCTTTCTCTTCCTCTTCCGTTTGTCTTTTTGCCATTTCTTTTATCTGTATGTAATATCCTCTCATTATCATTTCAACGACTATAGGCGGCAATCCGCTTTCGTTTATACATTTTTCCATGTTTATCTCAAATTCTTTTATCGCTACAGAAGCCGGTTTATTCATAAAATCACCCCTTTATATCAGTCCGCATGCCGTCAGTATATCATCGGCGTTATAATATTCGCTGTCGCTTACATATATCCTTATATCATCGCAGTATAGCCTTTTGAACCTGTTGTCGCTGTTTCCGAGATAATAGTTAGCCGTATTGTTTATCGGCTCTAATCTGCTTCCGTCAAATACAAATCCGCTCTCGTCTCCGTCATCATTGCATATAAACGATACAGTTTCATTTCCGAATAACAATGTATTGCTCATCGGCCTTTCCTTGCCTGCGCTGCTTGTATGTATAAACTTATGCGCTATTGTTATGTCTTTAGCGGTCATTACTATTGAGGCAGCGTTCCCTGCGTCGTCATAGCTTCCCGAAGACGGCAGTTCAAACGACTGCATTGTTAATCCTGTTCTGGCACACTCCACATGGCTCAGAATACTTCCGTTGTCAAATCCTATAGTTGTATATAGGTTGTCGACAGATATAAATGTATTTCCCACCTCATGCTTAATAAGAAGAGCTTCTCTCATATCTCCGAAGTGATCCTGATATGTGTCAAATCCCATTATTCCTTTTCTTGCGGTGTCTCCGCTTTTCGGATAAACGCTCAGGCTTCCCATAAGCTCGCAGTCCGTTATTTTACAATGTCCTATTTCACCTGATGTGGCGGTTATTTTTCCGCTTATGTCGGCTTCATAGGCTGTCAGACTGCCCGATGGAAAATACATTTTGTTTGCGTTTATATATGCTATTTTCTGTCCGCCGTTCCAAAATGCTATTTCTTCCGCCGTTGTTGTTGTCAGCAGGTTTTGTTTGTCCAGTACCGTCTTTCCGTTTGCGTCTATTTTTGTTGAAAGGTTTCCCACACCCACGCCGAATACCGGCGCGCCTGCGTCATCATAGTATAAAAGTCCCGTTTTTATGTACTGCTCGCTTGTAGTGGAAAAATCCCCGAATTCCGACCGTATTCCCGAAGTATATCTGAAAAGCTGATTTATTCCTTCGGCATTTGCCGTTATTTCGTTTTCAAGCTTTTCCGCCAGTTCTCCGAAATCTGATGAGGCGCTGTATTCGCTTTTTAATATTTTTTTAAACTCCTCGCTGTTCTTTATTGCATAGTCCGCTGTTTTTGTGATTAGTGAACGTATGTTGTTATGGGTTGCCAAAATACTTTTATCTTCTTCATCTTCATTCCCCTCCGCCGTAACAGCTCCGTTTATTTCTTCCAGTACACCCTCGGCGCTCATGTCTTTCATTCCTATGTTCAGCGCCTCCACTGTTTGAAAAACATAACTTCTCAATTGGTTTAGCTGTTCTTTCTCATTTCCCATAATCGCAGGAGGAGTACTTAAATACATAGGCATACTTACTCACCTCTTTTATACAATTAATTATCCGAACCTATTTCCAATATTTTTGATATTGAATACAATTTAAATTCACCGCTACCCTCTATTTTTATTCTTATATGGTCGCATCTTCTCGGTATTATGGGCAAGGTAAATGTACGGCTTATCCCCGTACCATTTATAGTTCCTCTCTTTTCCCATATTCCGTTTGAATCGTATTCGGTATATATTTCCGCCCATCCGTCTTCCTCAAGACTCATTCTGATATTAAATCTGGACAAATATTTCTTTTGAAAGTACTCGTATCCTATATCTCCGAAAACAATTTTCCATGGGAATTTATCTTCTTCCTTGCCTTCCGTACCGTTAATTGTTTTCAGCTCATTGCTGTCGCCGTCTATATAATAAAGTTCATTATCTATGTCCGCAAAATATAACGCCATTGTATTGTCCTCTCTTATCCATAATCCTCTTTTTACGTCATAGACAAATAAATGCCATTTTTCATTTATATCTTTCATTGAAACATAATATTTTTCGCCCAAACGTCCGCCAACAGCGTCGCAATACTGTTCGTTCCCCAAATCAGACGAAATATTTACCGCCTGCGTTCCGTCAAAGCGGTTTATCCCCGTTTTCGATTTGTAGAAAAGATAATCGTTGACTATAGCGAAAGAAGTGTCTGAGCCCTTTTGCACTCCGTCTATCGCCATACTTACAATCTGGTGCGCTCCTCCCGATGATATATATACCTTATGAACATAATTTTCTTTAAAAAATAAAGGATATCCCAGATATGTTACAGCTCCTGTCCATACTCCGTCCGTTCCGCATGACGCCTTAAACGAGTCTGTAGATATACCGCTGTATACTTCCCAATTTTTAAAATCTCCCAGTTTGCAGCAGAAAATCTCGTTCACCGTTTTTCCGTCTTCTAACCCGTAATAACATCCCCACAATCTGTTTTGGCACTCCGTTACATAGTCCATTTTCGGTACCTTTCTTGTTACATTCACTCCGCCGTTCTGCGTATAGGTTTCATCAAGAAGACCTGTTACAACTATGTGATTATCTCCGCGTTCCTTTACCGTAAACGTTGAATTTAAAGCCTCTATCTGCTTTTTTATATATTCGTTTTCGCCGCTGTATTTGCATCCGCTTATTCTTATGCCGTCTCCTTTTTCAATTCTTTGTCCGATACCCTTTGCCTCTATCTTCACATATACGGTTGCTATTTCTACCCACATATTCATATTTTTAGAGTATTGTTTCAGAATATGTGTATCTGTTGAACTGTCTATCCATAAATCCCCGTTTTCCGCGTCTTTAGGCGCTTCATCGGCTACCGTTGTTTTTCCGTATTCCGCTCCGTCTCCTTTACATATGGAATATTTTACGGAAGTACTTTCCTCAGCTTCCCAGCTCATTTCCATAGAACCGAAGTCCGTCATATCGGCTGTATTCAGATAAAGATTATCGGGAAATATACATAAATAAGCTCCCATGCTTACAAATTTCTTCGGGCATTTTTCTTTTTCTGTCGATAGAACCAATCCGTCAACCTTTTTCCCGTTATAATATAAATCCGCTCCATCCGCATATATAAGGCTATCCCTTGCCGTCATACCGGAGGGCGAATTCAACCTGCGGACAATCCCTCTTTTTTTTCTTCCGGACGCTATGGGGGAATAATCCGTTGTAATATTTTCCGTATCAAAAAACTCGCCTTCTCTCGGTTTTAGGCTGTGATTATACCCTCCGAATTCCGTCGTCATCAAATTATAAGTTTTTGTCTCTTTTACTATCGGATAAAGCATATTTCTTCCCCCTTTCGTATCAGCCTTAATGCAGATTTATAATATAAAAGCGGCTTCACCTTTGCTAATATATTTTCGGTTGTACCAGTCGTAAAAGTTTGTATAAACGCTGTTAAAAAGCAAACAGTCGTTATTATATTTCGAATATTCCTCATTGTTCAGGTCTATTTGTCTTTTCAGTCCATGTATATACAGTTCATCGTATGGATTTTGTGCTAAAAGCTCTGTTCCGTTTATATCCGTGTCTCCGTCATAACCGTTGAATATACGTTCATCTCCTATATGAGTCTTTATAATTTCTTCATATATCTGCATATCTATATCGGAAAGCCATTTTACTTTTTCTTCCCTGCCGTATGCGTTTGGTTTTATCCTGTCGGTTATTTCTATAGCTTCTGAAATAAGCATATTTTTCCCCTTCTTTCGTAAAGGCAGGGTTATTCCCCTGCCAATCCGTTTTCATATTCTTCGGCTGCCAGTTTAGCGGCTTCGGCATTTGCGAGTACTTCCGCTACAGGCTTCGGCACCTTAACGGTCTTTCCCTTCGGTACTTGGAATGTCTTTCCGTTTACTCCTACAAACTGAAAATTCTGTTCTGTTTTGGGAGCTTTCGGAAGCCTCACTTCAACCATTTCGCTCCAACTTTCGGATGTTCCCGCTGTAATTGTACCGTTAATTTTCATCAAATTTATTCCTCCTTATTTTCAAGTCGATTATTTCAATTTTCCTCATCTACGTCAGAATAATCGGAACAGCTTTCAACTCTCACCATTCTATCCTCATAAAGAATTTTAAAGGCAGTCGAAAACTTGTATCCAAGCGTCGAAAACTGGTTTAACGGTCCTCCCGCCTCTGACTTGTCTTTTATTATCATTTCCATTCCGCCTCCGTCAGGGTCTATTTCGCCATATGCGTCCTTTCCGAAGAAAAGAGAAAGATAAACCGCTCTCGGAGAACCTCCTCCGGATTCCTTTACAATTTTGGCTTCTGTTGTCTCTATAAATCTTACGCCATGCAGTTCTCCTATTTCTCCGTTGTATATCTCTTCCGGAGAAGCATATTTATGCGCTTCATTCCATTCGGGACTCTGTCGAAGGTCATAACCTACGGAAGGATGTATGATTGCCATATATTTTCCGTCTATTCTCGGCGCTTTCATTTTTTTCAAGTTCGTTACCGCTTTGTTTACCATTGCCGGCGTTAGCTTTGCCGTTTTATCAAGCTCCGTTCTTGACGTAACTTCCGTTGCCGTTCCGTCCTCTCCTATTTTGTCGGCATAGATTACGTTTGTTCCCTGACATATTGCGTTTCTTGCGATTTTATCCATTGTAGAACCTGCCGAAGCTCCCAGTTCTTCCGCCGCTCCCAGTATCACATCGTCTACTGCGTGAAGTTCCAGCTGATCCGATACCGTAACATATGTACCGTACTGAGTTATCGGAACAGTTATACTGGACTGTCCGAGTTTCTGACCTGTCGGTATAACTCCTTCCGTAAGCTGCGAAGCGTCCTCAAGGGTATTCCACTTTCTCCATTCGACTGTTTTTCCTCTATGGGACGGAAGAGGCTGTTTCTTTCCGAACTGTGTATGTACAAGCTCCGCTCTTGCGTTTTCAAGAAGTTCCGTATCATAATATGTTTTCATGGTCGGAGTAAGCGTATTTGCTCCGTCAAAATTCGTAGTCTTGCCGTCATAGGCGTTCACATAGTTTCCCGTTGCGTTTACCAGTGTTCCGGCCTCCGCAAAATGCTGTAAATTCAGTTTTAACATATAATCATTCCTTTCATTTTTTAATATTTTTTATCCGAGATAAACATTTTCTCCTCTTCTTACTCTTTCCTTTATATTTTTTCGTTCCTCTTTTGATAGATTTTTAGGGTCAAAATCCGTCAAAGCTGCCGCTTTATGTGAATTTCCGTTTTCTGTCGGTCTTTCCGCTCCCGACTGTATAGAACCGCTTATTCTTTTTTCCGCCTGTCTTACGGCTCTTTCTATCAAAAGTCCGTTCACCTCATCTCTGTGAATCAGTTCAAAAGCAGCTATTACGGGAACTCCTGCGGCTGCCAAACGTCTAAACACAGGATTTTCAAATTCTTTTTCCAGATTAAACATCGGATAAACAGCCTTTACTTTTTCACTTTCTTCTATAATCTCCATAAGTCTTCTTTTTGCCGTTTCATTTTGTTCTGTCTCGTTTCTTCGGTCAAAATTTCTCATTTTCATTCCTCCTTTATCTCGGCATTATTGACTGTGCCGCTTTTTTCCTTGCTTTTAATGTTATTGATGATTCTCCCGACAGTTTTCTGTTCGTTCCTCCCTTCGGTTTAACCGCCGTCCCATTCTCAACAGCTAAAATACGCCTGTACGCCTCATCGTCATACCTTGCGGCAATGGCTAGCGCAAGCTCTTTATATTTCTGCATTTTTCCGTACATATCCCCGTTTTCATGTATTTTCCTCATAATACGTTCTTTTCCGTCAAAGTCCATTGTGTCAAGCAACAAAAGCGTCTGATCCGTCAGCTCCGGATTAAAACAGCCGCTGCGGTACAACTCCAGCGCCAGCTCATTCTGCTGAACCTTAGAATATATGTTTTTTCTCTGTGCCGATACTTTTATGTCAAAAACAGGGGACTTCATTCCCACATTTATTCCGTATTCCTCCTGCATTTTCGGCTTTATTTCGCTGTTGTCGTATGATACATATATATCTTCGCCCAGCGTTCCGGTAATTCTGAACTGTCTCGGCAGGTCATAGAACTGCCTTATAAGTTCTATTATCTGCGAAATCATCCTGCTGTAGGCTCTGTATGCCGACAGAGTGCTTGCCCTTGATGTTTTACCGGCAGCCTCCTGAAGCGCCGCTATGGCCGATGCGGCTGTAACTCCCGACGGCGTATTCCCCGTTGAAGCTTCGTTATTTCCCGATGTCTCTCTTAATTCCTGTATTTTGGAATTAAGCACGGAAACATATATATCGCTCATATTAGGCACGTCTATCGGCCTTATACTGTCTGCTCCGAGATTTCCGTTTACATGTACTATGGGCCTTTTCCAATCGGTAAACTCCTTTTCATTCACACTTCCGTCGCCTCTCATAAAATATCTCGGCGAAGCCCCCATAACCGCATTCTTTACAATTGCCTGGTTAAGTCTGTCAATCTGCTCCTGTGTGTTTTTGCATATATCTATATACCCAAATCCGCATGGCGTACCTTCGGTCGGAAAAAGTCTGTCAAATATAAACGGATATTTTCCATGGTCATACCAACCTCTCTCGGCTCTGCTTAATCCGTAAATCGGCAGCCCGTTTTCGTCAATTCCGTCAACAGGCTTTTCATTATCGTTTTCCGTAGCATATATAACCGTCGTATTGACATACTTGCAGTAATGAAGTATGCTCTTTCCGTTTTTATGCTTTTTGTAATACCAGTCGACTACTACGCTTTTATCGGTTGTGTCCACATTATCGTCATATATATATTTTGCGGTGGTCAGATTGTTTCCCTTAAGACTTCCTCTCAGGCTTGGATACATATTTTCAAGCGCTTCGTTGTCCACAAGTTCCGTTGTGAAAATGTTTCCGCTCTGTTGTAAATCCGTTATTCCCGGTTCCCAAAAAATATTCAGAAGGTCGACCTTTTTTACCGCTATGTCTCCCAATCCGTTTAATTTTGAAGAATCCCAAAAAACGCCGTATACTCCCGTTCCCGTTTTCAGTTTCTGCCAAAGTACGTCCGAATATGTTTCCTCAAAGTCATTTTGTTCCAATACTGCCGGTATTATTGCCGAAAGTCTTACGGCCTCTGCCCTGTCATTCTCTTCCCTAGGCAGTATGTTAGGTTCGGGATACGCCTCTATTCCGTCGGCATGTTTGTTCATTATTACGCTGAAAAGCCATGCCGACGCCGGTTTAAATTCATCATTTCCTCCGTTTATGTATCGCCAATGTCTCAGTTTCCACCACTGTTCGTTTTCAATTACCTTTTGCTCAAGAGAGGTCTTTCCGCTTTTATATTTTCTGAGTATTGCGTTTGCTTTTCTCAGCGTCTCCTCTCCGATAACGGTTTTTTTGTTATCCATACCACTCCTCCTTTTTACTGTTTTATATCTGCGAACATATTCAGAGGGTCTGACAAAATTATGCTCTCTTTTTCAACAATCGGTTTTATCGGTCTTTCCATGCAAAAATATCTCCATTCATCAGCTGCATGGTCTTCTCCCGACGTATCAAGGTCTTCTGGATTTGTATTGCTGAAAGTCAGCTCGGGCATTGTTCTTATAAACGCTTTACAGTTATTAAACACATACATTCTCGGATACCCCTCGTTGTCAAACTGTAATCTGTAGTGGCACTGCATCCAGCCCGCTATCCTTTTATTGTCTCCGGGTGAAAAATATATTCCGTACCTTGCCGCTGTATCTGCTACCGATTCTCCCCTGCTTGCGTCCCATATGGAAGGATCCGCTACTCCTTGGATGTTTCGTCCGCTAAGCCATGGATGTTCCCTCTCTATTTTGCTTATCTCTTTAAATTGTTTTTCAGGCGTCCATCTCACTCCTTCATTTGGCGTATCTGTGCATCCGTACAATTCAAGTATTCTGTAAATAATCCCGTCGTAATCGACAGCCCACCATGCGCATGAAAAAGGTTTGTTGTAACCGAAGTCATAACTTCTGTAAATGTTCCATCCTCTCGCGTCTCCCGACGATATATCAAAAGGTTTTATAACATGCGTAAAACGTCGCTCCTCCTGTGCTTTCTCATCTCCGATAACAAAATCATCAAAAAACTGACCTTCAAATATATCCCATTTGCCGTACAGCCACGCTTCTTTCAGTTTAGGAGGGAGCGACTCCAATTGGTTTATATAGTCGGGCTGATACTCCATTAAAGCCGTATTGTCCGTAGCCAGCGATTGTATAAATCCGTAATCGTCGGGGTTTTCGCCGTCTCTGTACTTTTTGTCTATAAAAAGTCTTTTTATATATGCGTGCCCCTTTCCTCCGGGGTTACATGTGTAGTACATTCTCTTCGGAAATCTGTTTACGCCTCTTACACATGCGGAAATCGTTTTCATCTGATATTCGGATAACTGGGTAGCCTCGTCTATAAATATCACATCATACTCAACGCCCTGCAATCTTTCCAAGTCCCCGTCGTTGTCGCAGTACATAAAATTAATTGTGCTTCCGTTTATGAATTTTAATATTTTATCCCTGTCGTTATATATAGCGGTATCTTTTAATTCTCTGCGAAGTATATTTATATGGTTGTTAATAAGCTCAGGGTAACTTCTTCTTACAATCAATATTCTTATGCCGGCATATCTGAATGCCAGCAGCTTTGCTTTCGTTCTGACCGCCCAGCTTTTTCCTCCTCCCCTTGCACCTCCGAAGGCAATATGTCTGTGTCTGTCAGCCAAAAACATTTTCTGTTTTTCATTGGGTTCATCTATAAAAATATTCGTATTACATCACCTGCCTTTAAACATACTGTTTTCATCAGCCGTCCCAGTTTTCCGCTCCCCGTATGATTACATTTATTTCCTTATCTGTCTGCTCACGTTCTGTTTTTGCTTTCTCAAGTTCTATTTTATTTTTCGTAGCTTTTTCAGCTTCTTTCTCACTCCTTGTAGGAAGTTCGTTTACGTTTCTTATTATCGCCGTAAGCTCTTTCATTGTTGCCGTAAGTCCCTTTATAGTGTTTATATCTACTTTTCCGTTAGGATTTACCTGTTCTTCGTCAGCTGAAGCTTTTTCAACAGCCTCGGCTATATTATCCGCGGCATTTATAATAGGTTTTAATTTTTCCTTTTCCCTTTTTGTCAAATTCCTCCCTCCTTTCACTGCAATAATACAAAATCAGAACATACGTTTTCTATCCCACCATTAAAATTTATATTTTATTAACTCATATTCCTTACATTTGCCGGCATATATTAATAAAAACATCCGGGAGTCAATTAATTGTCAACTTTATCAAAGCATTGTAAAAACCTAATTTCTAAAGAACCGAATGCCGTATGTTTTATAAAAGGTGGTCCGTATAATCAATGTATAAACGGCAAACTATTGTTTTACAGCACAGACCAAGGCACAGTTATATGCGTTGATATTGCAGGTCTTCCCGATAATTCGTGCAATATATTCGGTTTTCACATACATGAAGGTACGATCTGTACGGGAAACGAAACCGATCCGTTTAGTGATACGGGAATGCACTATAATCCTAACGGTGCTGAACATCCATGCCACGCAGGAGATTTGCCTCCTCTTTTTTCAGCCGCCGGCAAAGCGTTTATGGTTTTTCTTACGAACAGATTTTCTGTAAATGAGGTAATCGGTAAAACCGTCGTAATACATTCAAACGCCGATGACCTCACGAATCAGCCATCCGGAAATTCCGGAAGCAAAATAGCCTGCGGTATAATCCGCAGAATATAAATTTCATACAAACGTTAAATGTAAACAAAAAGAACGCCCTCTACTGAGAGCGTTCTTTTTTAACACTGTTTTAAAATTTTTATTCCGTTCTGAAATTTCGTTTAGTTACTTCAAAAGTTTCGGGATCAATGATAATCAAAGGTTTATCTTTCCCCATAGCATATCTTACAGTATATCCTGTACCGCTGTATCCCCTTGTATCATCATATACCGCCAAAATTATATCCGCATTATCAACCATATATCTGTCCCTTATATAAAAAACGTTTTTATTAAATCTTTTACTGACCGTTACCACATCATCGCAGTTTTTTAAAAGAGCTTCGTATCTCTCCCTCTGCTCTTCCGTCCAGCCACGTTCCTGTCCTTTGAAAGGAACAGCTCCGATCAGTTCGATATCCTTCTTTGTTCTTTTTAAATCTATAACGGCTTCTCCCGCCCAAATATCAACGCCGAGAGCGCAGCCTGTAATAAATCTTTTATATCCGTCATCATACAGACGTTCTATCTGGTTTCTTACTGCTATCTTAACAGCCTTGCATATCGGACTGTCCTCATCATATCCAAATACAAATCCTTCAGGCCTATGACCTGTAAAAGCGCAGGTTTTCATTTTTTCACCTTCCTGCAAACAAGTATACCATGTTCACACGGAAAAATTCAAATCAAATATTTACTTATATCAAAAAAGCATACGTATTCACGTATGCTCCAGATTGTAGACAAACAGATATTAGGTTAGCGGAAGGGTTCGGGAAACAGCTCCGTTTCCCGAGTGGAATCCGCAGACAGAATTCATTTCTGCCGAGGAAAACAGCAGGTTTCAAAGCATTTTTGCTGATGGAACCTGTCTGTTTCTACAACTGTATCAACTCGTCGAAATCAGGATTTCGACGAAAGGCGTCGATTTTGTCGACGCCTTCAGACCGCTGTTATTAAACAGCGGTCTTTTTTTCGTTATCAGCATTTAACTACGGGGAATCTGTCGGGGAGAACTATTCCGGCTCTCTTTCTGATTGCCTCCGCATGTATTTTCGCTTCCTCAAGTATAGCCTGTTCGTCAAGAGTAAGGATAACTCTGTCTTTCATTGCCCACTCTCCGTTACACATAACGGATTCCACATTGGACTCGTGCATAGCCGTTACTATGTTGGCTATAGGGTCGTGTATGGGCAGCATAGCTGCGGAATCGGGGTTGATTATTATAAGGTCGGCTTTCATACCCGGTTTAAGCGCGCCTATCTCGTCTTCCCAGAGAAGCGCCTTTGCACCGTTTGTTGTAGCCATTGTTATTATTTCCTCTGCCTTAACTACCGTAGGGTCAAGTCTCCAGCCCTTATGTATAAGAGATGTAACGTACATTTCGTCAATCATTGTCATACGGTTGTTAGCGGAAGCTCCGTCTGTACCGATTGATACGCATATTCCCTTTTTGAGCATCTTAGGTATTTTCGCAAAACCGAGAACTCTCATGGCTGAA
>URLB01000023.1 GCA_900548595.1 uncultured Eubacteriales bacterium | reverse complement strand
GGGTGGCGCATGGCTATTACGTCGGCATAGCAACTTACTACCTTTACGGTGTCACTGACGCTTTCACCCTTTGAAGCAGACGAGCTGGCAGCTTCCGAAAAGCCGAGAACGCTTCCGCCCAATTCCAGCATTGCGGACTCAAACGAAAGTCTTGTTCTTGTAGACGGCTCGAAAAATAGTGTCGCAAGCTTTTTGCCATGGCAGATATCCATGTATTTATCATGGTTTGCTATTATGTCGTCGGCTGTTGAAATAAGTTCCGCTATTTCATCCGTTGATAGATCCAAAATGTCTATAAGGCTTCTCATTTTGTGCCTCCGATCCAACTTTCATCATCGGGGTTGTTTCTGAAAGCTATGAGTCTGGCTATGTCTTCTTTTTTAATGTATCCTTCCTCAGCCGCAACTTCTACAATTGCATCAAAGTTTGAAAGGCTTATATTTTTTACATTTGCCTCTTCCAGTCTTTTAACTCCCTTTGCCATTCCGTATGTAAATATGCTGGCTATTCCGAGAACTTCCGCGCCTGCCTCTCTGAGAGCGTTGACAACCTCGATTGCGCTTCCGCCCGTAGAGATAAGGTCTTCTATTACAACTACCTTCTGACCTTTTTCAAGCTTTCCTTCTATTCTGTTATTTCTGCCGTGGTCTTTATTTCCCGAACGAACATATCCCATAGGCATATCGAGAAGATGACCCGTTATAGCCGCATGGGCAATTCCGGCTGTACTTGTTCCCATAAGCACTTCACATTCGGGGTAATACTCTTTTACGACCTGCGCAAGGGCGTTTTCAACGTCGTTTCTTACTTTAGGCGCTGTTAAAGTAAGTCTGTTATCACAATAAATAGGGCTTTTTATTCCGCTTGCCCATGTAAAAGGCTCTTCCGGTCTTAAAAATACCGCTCCGATAGAAAGCAGGTCTTTCGCAATAAGTTTCTGAATGTTTTCCATGTCTGTTTTCTCCTTTATCCTATAAATTCTTTTACACATCTCTCATAAGAGGCTACAGGGTCGGCAGCCTGAGTTATAGGTCTTCCTACAACAATATAGTCTGAACCGATTTCCCTTGCTCTTTCGGGAGTTGTTACCCTTACTTGGTCTCCCACTTCTCCGTCGGCAAAACGTATTCCGGGTGTAACCGTTACAAAACCGTTTCCGCACACGCTATGCACCTTTTCAGCTTCAAGAGGCGAACATACAACGCCGTCCAAGCCTGCATTTTTTGCATTATCGGCATAGTGCATTACCGTTTCTTCAAGACTTCTGTTTATATAAAGTTCATTCTGCATTCTTTCTTCATCTGTAGAAGTAAGCTGTGTTACCGCAATAAGAAGCGGTCTTGTTCCGTCTTCCCTTGTAAGTCCTTTTAAAGCGGCTTCCATCATGGCTATAGTTCCCGCCGCATGTACGTTTACCATATCTACATCTAAATCGGAAAGAACCTTCATGGATTTCATAACCGTATTGGGAATGTCATGTAGTTTTAAATCAAGGAATATCTTATGTCCTCTTTTTTTGATTTCCCTTACAATCTGAGGGCCTTCTGCATAAAAAAGCTCCATACCGATTTTTACAAACGGTTTCTTGCCAGTAAACTTATCCAAAAATGAAAATGTTTCCTCTGCGCTGTTAAAATCACACGCAATTATTACATCTTTACCCATTAATGCGCACCTCCTATTATGCTCTCCAAACTGTCTATTTTATATTTTTCCATAACCTTAGGCAGGTTTTCAATTATATTTTTGCACGCAAAAGGCTCTGCAAGGTTTGCCGCGCCCACCTCTACGGCAGTTGCGCCTGCAAGCATCATTTCTATTACGTCCTCTGCACTTGATACTCCGCCCATGCCTATGATGGGTATATTTACAGCCTCATAAACCTGATATACCATTCTCAACGCAACAGGTAATATTGCCGAGCCTGAAAATCCGCCCATTTTATTTGCTACAACGGGCTTTCTGTTTTTCAAATCTATTCTCATTCCCAAAAGCGTATTTATCATGCTTATACCGTCTGCTCCTGCTTCTTCACATGCCTTTGCAATGGAAACAATGTCCGTTACATTGGGACTGAGTTTTATATATACAGGCTTTGTTGTTACCGCCTTTACAGCCTTTGTTACCTCTGCGGCAGCTTCGGCGGAAGTTCCGAAAGCCATTCCTCCGTTATGCACGTTCGGACAGCTTACGTTTACCTCTATTATACCTACCTGCTCTTCTTTATCTATTCTTTCACAGCAGTACGCATATTCATCAACGGAAAATCCGCTTATATTGGCAACAACCTTTTTATTAAAGCATTTTTTCAATTTAGGAAGTTCTTCAGCTATAACCTTATCTATTCCCGGATTTTGAAGTCCTACGGAGTTTATCATTCCCATGGGACATTCCGCTATTCTCGGTGTAGGATTTCCGAATCTCGGTTCCTTTGTAGTACCCTTAAAAGAAAAACTTCCCAGTATATTTATGTCGTACAGCTCCGCAAACTCATATCCGTATCCGAATGTTCCGCTGGCGGGAATAACAGGGTTATCCAGCTGAAGTCCGCTTAAGTTGACTTTCATGTTTACCATATTATCTCCTCCTTATCTAAAACGGGGCCGTCCTTGCATATACGTTTATTTCCGTATTTTGTTTCGCAGCTGCATCCCATGCACGCTCCGAAACCGCACCCCATTCTTTCCTCAAAGCTGAACTGTCCTCCGCTCTCTGCTGCGTTATATATCGCTTTAAGCATAGGTTCCGGTCCGCATGTGTAAATATAGCTGTATGAAATATCTTTCATGGCGTCAGTTACAAATCCTTTTACTCCTTTGCTTCCGTCGGCAGTTGCCACTATTGTGTCAACTCCGAGCTTTTTAAATTCTTCCTCATAAAAGATTTCATCCGAAGTATTAAATCCCATTATGACCGTCGGTTTCTTTCCTTCTGCCAACAACTTTCTGCATAAGTTATACATCGGGGGCACACCTGCGCCTCCGCCTATAAGGAGCGGATTGTTTCCGCTTTTTGTCAAATCATATCCGTTTCCGAGACCTGTAAGTATGTCCAGTTTATCACCCTTGGAAAGCCCTGCCATATATTCTGTTCCTTTTCCGACAGCCTTATATATTATTGTAAGGCTTTCGCCGTCATAGTCGCATACGGAAATAGGTCTCCTCAGGTAAAATCCGTCCAGTTTTATATTTACAAACTGTCCCGAGGCAGTTATTGCCGATGTATCGCCTTCAAGTACGGTTTTAAATGTATTAACAGCGATTTTCTCATTACTGAGTACGGTAAAAATACTTTGCTTCATAAAAATCATCCTTTATATACTATATTGCCGTCAACCATGGTCATCAGGCATTTCCCATATACGCTTCTTCCCTCAAAAGGCGTGCTTTTTCCCATGGACAGGAACTCTTTCGGGTCGACCGTATATTTTTCATCAAGATCAAATACGGTCAAATCGGCCCTCTGTCCGGGAGCTATTTCTCCGCCTATTCCGAAACGTCTGCGTGCATTTGTATTTAAAAGCTCCATCAGCTTTCCAAGGGTTATTACGCCTCTTCTTACAAATTCAGTATATACCACGGGGAAAGCCGTTTCCAGTCCGACAACTCCCATAAGGCTGTTTTTAAGCCCTCCGCTTTTTTCTTCCACTGTATGTGGCGCATGGTCGGTTGCTATAAATTCTATGGTACCGTCCTTTATACCCTCAATAAGCGCCAGTCTGTCGCTCTCATCCCTAATGGGAGGGTTCATCTTAAATCTACCCTCGTCTTTAATATCCATGTCATTGAACACAAGATAGTGCGGCCCTGTTTCGCAGCTTATATCAACGCCTTCTGCCTTTGCTTTTCTTATAAGCTCTACGCTTTCCTTTGTTGATATATGGCATACATGATATTTACAGCCCGTTTCCTTTACAAGCTTTATGTCTCTTTCTATCTGTTTCCATTCGCTTTCGGAACATATACCCTTGTGTCCGTTAAGCTTTGCATATTTTCCTTTGTGGATATATCCGCCTTCCAGAAGTGTATTGTCCTCACAGTGCGCAACTATCATTTTACCCAACGATTTAGCCTTAAGCATGGCTTCCTTCATCATGTCGTCGCTCTGCACTCCCCTGCCGTCGTCGGAGTAGGCTATCGCATAGGGCGCCATTGCCTCCATATCGGACAATTTTTCTCCCATTTCGCCTACAGTGATAGAACCGTAAGGATATACGTGAACAACTGCGGTTTTATCTATTATTTCAGTCTGAACTTTTATATTTTCTTCCGAATCGGGAACAGGTTTAAGGTTCGGCATGGCGCATACCGACGTATATCCGCCGTGCGCGGCAGCCATAGTACCTGTTTTTATTGTTTCCTTACGCAAAAAACCCGGTTCTCTCAGATGAACATGAACATCTGTAAAACCGGGAAAAATATATTTATTATTAAAATCAAAAGAAACAACGCTCTCCATATTAGGAAAGCTTCCGTCAACGGAAACAATTATGCCGTCTTTTATAAAGACGTCTGTCTTTATGAACTCATTATCAACGTATACGTTAGCGTTTTTCAATAAACAGTCCATCAAATAACCTCCGTTTCCATTATATACACCGGACATATTTTATCATTAGCCGCATTTGCTGTCAAGGAAGATTTTTATCATATTACTTATTTATAATCTATACTCAGCAACATTTATATTTTAAGAAATCTTTTTTATATTTTGTAAGAATAAATCGCTATATATACTTTTATAAAAATATATAAACAAAATCGGCTTATTTTATCTCCAAAAACTACCTGTAATAATTAATCCGTCCTGTGAAATAATACTACCGTAACATAAAGTTACAGACAAAAAACGAAATGTAAATCAGGAGGTTGATTATAATGTCATCTAACAGAAGTTCAAACAGAGCAGAAGTTCCTGAAGCAAGAGAAGCGCTTGACCAGTTCAAGTTTGAAGTTGCCCAGGAGCTTAACATTCCTTTAAAGAGAGGATACAACGGAGACCTTACATCCGCACAGAACGGTTACGTAGGCGGATACATGGTTAAAAAAATGATTGAAGCACAGGAAAAACAGATGTCAGGTATGCGCTAAGCATCTGATTTAAGGACGGGACGCACTTTTTTGAAAACGTACTTACGATAGATTTTTACCGATGTTTCGTATAAATATTCTGAAACATCGGGAAATACCGAAAATCAATGTTATCGTAAAAATGTTTTCTTAATCAAGAGGGCTGACCGTCCTCTTTTTTTGTCTTTTAAATCTTTCATTATTTTTTATTACCTATTGCAATAATATAATCATATACTATAATTTATAGGGTTTAATATTTATCTTTTTGTTTTAATTTCTTTGTGCTATACTTGTAGGAATGTATTTACATATTGTGGAGGTAATTTATGTATGCAAAACTGGCTTGTTAAAAAGTTTGTACATGATTATGAAAACGTACATGATATAAACGTAAGAGCTTCTTATGGAAAACTTTCGGGAAAAGTAGGTATTTTCTGCAACGCTTTTTTATTTGCGGTCAAATTTATAATGGGCACGATTTCCGGAAGCGTTTCGATAACGGCAGATGCCGTGAACAACCTTTCCGACGCCGCTTCCAGCGTAATAAGCCTTATAGGATTTAAAATGGCTGAAAAGCCCGCCGATGAGGACCACCCTTATGGACATGCAAGATATGAATACTTATCGGGTCTGACTGTTGCGGTAATGATAATATTGATCGGCTTTGAACTGTTTAAAACAAGTTTTGACAAGGTTATTCATCCAAGTACAGTCGACTTCAGTATTGTGCTTGTCATAGTCCTGGCAGTATCCATATTAATAAAGCTGTGGATGGCATTCTTTAATAAATCACTCGGAAAAAAAATAAACTCATCCGCTTTGGAAGCTACGGCAGCTGACAGCAGAAATGATGTAATATCCACGTCGGCAGTTTTGGTCGCCGCAGTAATATCATATTTCTTTAAAATAAATCTGGACGGATATATGGGTATTGCAGTTGCGGTATTTATCCTATACAGCGGTATCGGTCTTGTTAAAGATACGCTTGATCCCCTTTTGGGAAAGGCGCCCGAGCCTGAACTTGTCGACTATATTCAGAAAAAAATATTAAGTTATGACGGCGTTTTGGGAACCCATGATCTTATGATACACGATTACGGTCCGGGAAGAAAATTTGCCAGCGTTCATGTCGAAATGGCGGCTGAAGGCGACGTACTGAAAAGCCATGATGTTATAGACAACATAGAACGAGACTTTCTTTCTAAAGATAATCTGAATATAATTGTTCATTACGACCCTATAGTAACAAAGGACGACATAGTCAACGATTTCAGAAGCTGGCTTATGGAACAGGTTAAATCCATAGACCCACATCTCAGTATTCATGATTTAAGAATTGTACCGGGAAATTCCCATACAAATCTTGTTTTCGACTGTGTAATGCCGCATTGTATAAATATGTCTCCGTCTGAATTAAAAGCCGAGATACGCAGGCTCGTAAACATTAAATATCCGAATTATTATTGCATAATAACTATTGATTCAAGCTACGCGGCAATGCCGCATACAACCGGCTTATAAATAAAAAAACTCCGCCGATATAAAATCGGCGGAGTTTTTTTACATTCCGCAAAATCCTGCCAAGAAAGAAAATACTACAGGCATTGTAAACAAACATCCTACGGTAGTCGCAAGCAATGAAGCAACCGCATAATCGGGAGCGGCGTCATATTCCTGGGCAAGTACCGTTATTACTAACATTGAGGGGAGCATGGCAAATATGGTTCCTGCCAAAAGCATCTCGTCGGAAACAAGTCCCGTAGCCTTAAGTATAAAGAAAAATGCCACAGGCGCTATTATAAGTTTAATTGGTATTGTAAGAAAAACCTTTGGCTTCTCAAACAATTTTTTAAATCCTCGTCTGCCGATATCTGCGCCGATATAAAGAAGTCCGATATATTTTTGTACGTTTCCTACGCCCGTTACCGCCTCCCATGCGGTTCCCGTCGGTCTTATTCCCAAAAATATCATCAAAAGTCCTATACCCAGAGCCACTGTAGAGGGAGTAATCATTTTTTTGAAGTTTATCTGCGCCTTTCCCTTTGCCGATGACAAAATCGCCACACCGGCAGTCCATGTCATTATCGTTTCCACAATGAGATAAGCCGCTATATAAAGTCCGCTTCTTTCGGGAAAAACAGCCGTAATTATCGGAAATCCCACAAGGGCGCTGTTTACAAACGATGTGGAACATGCGTGCGACGCCAGCTCCGTCTGTTTAAGCCCCATAATTTTTCCCGTTACAAAGCCTATAACTATTGTAAGCCCAAACATAAAAAACATTACGAAAACAAACGGCCATACCTCAAAAAGTTCCTCCCTTGTTCCTCCGTTGGCAACGCTTGTCAATATAAGAAAAGGAAGAGTTACCTTAATCATAAATTTTTGAAGTTGATCTACGCACTCGCTTGTTATCAGTTTACCCCTTGATACTGCAAATCCTATTAAAAGTACCGTTGCAAAAAATATTATCTGCTGAAAAATAATCCCCTGTAATTCCATAACTTTTTCCCCTAAAAATTTTTTATTCCGTTTCCGACGCCTGCTTTATTGTCTTTTTAACATTCTTCTCAAACTTAGTCCTCGGAAGCATAACCATATGTCCGCATCCGCAGCACTTTATTCTGAAATCTATTCCTACCCTCAGCACTTCCCATTCATTAGAACCGCATGGGTGCTGTTTTTTCATTTGTACTATATCTCCTACCGAAAAGTTCATAATTTTTCCTCCTGTGAAACCAAATGTACCGTCCTCTGCGGATACGGTATAGATATTCCTTCCGCGTCAAAACGCTTTTTTATTCTGAGCCTAAGTTCTCTTTCTACTCCGTAATTTTCTTTAACATCACATTTGGCTACTATTCTTATTGTTACCGCCGAATCGTCAAGTCCGACTATTCCCAATACATTGGGAATATCCTGAAGTCCTTTTACTTCCGAGCCGGCTATGTTCATTTCGTCCTTCAGCACTTCTATGACATGCTCTGCGTCCTCTTCATATGCCACGCCCACATCTACCATCGCATTCATAAAGTCCCTGCATTTATTGGTTATTGTTGAAATAGTTCCGTTTGGTACAATATAAACCGTTCCGTCTATATCTCTTAATCTTGTCGTTCTTATTGTTACGTTTTCAACCGTTCCCGTACATCCGTTTATAGTAACTATATCCCCGACACGAAACTGGTCTTCCACAAGTATAAATATCCCCGCGATAATATCCGAAACGACATTCTGCGCTCCGAGACCTATCGCAACCGCTATCGAACCTGAAATAGCAGTAAGAGCCGTAGGAGACACTCCTAACTGTACAAGCACGCTCAATACCGCAACCAGATATATGCCGAATTTAAACACGCTTGTCGTTACGGTTTTCAGTGTCTTTACCTTTGCCTCATTATTAATAACATTTTTAAGTCTATTTGAAAAAATCAAATCTGTAATTTTTTTACTTATTCTACCCGCAAAATAGCATATAACTATTATTACGGCAAAATATATTATTTTCCATATCATTTTCTTTCACCGTACCTATCCGCAGCTTTAATAAATTCTCTGAAAATATTAAAGTGCTCATTCATTTTAAGTAAATGTTCCGGGTGCCATTGCACACCGAGAACAAAACTCCTGTCGTTAAACTCAACCGCTTCCGTAAATCCGTCTTCGGAAACCGCCGATATTTCCCCTTTAAATCCTTTTCCGACAGCCTGATGATGAAAAGAATTTACCGCCAATCTTTTACAACCTGTTATCCCGAACAAAAGAGATTTTTCGGAAACATTTACAAAATGCAAAGTCTTGTCTTTATCGGCATCTTGCATATGTCCGTCCATGTTCTGTATTATACGCGCTCCTCCGACAGCACCTATAACCTGCATACCTCTGCATATACCCAGCACCGGCATATCAAGCTTTAGAGCTCTTTTTAAAAGTTTCGTCTCAAAGCGGTCTCTTTCTTTGGATATTTGACCCTGATGTTTTTCATCTGCTTTATCTCCCGTAAGAGCAGGGTCTATGTCTCCTCCACCCGAAAGCAGTATTCCGTCGGCTCTTTCCAGAATGTCATCCATATTCCCGTAATCGGAAACAAGCATAAATCCGCCTGCGCCGTATATTGCTTTTCCGTATGCCGTTGATAATTTTATTTCGTCTCCGCAGACATTTACAGAAGGCGAAACAACTATTAAAGGTCTCATATTATAACTCCTTAATAATTTACTTTTTTATTTTACCATATCGTCGGTTTGATTACACTAAAAATTTCAAATAATCGAAATTTTATATGTCGGTTATATATCATATCCATAGATTAAAATAAAATTATTCCTATTCAAATTTATATATTAATATGATAGAATATATTTGCCGTATTTTTTTAAGGCTACAAGATTTTGGGAGTTGATAATATGAATATTTTCGGAATAATCGGAGCCATGGACGAAGAAGTAGAGCTCATTAAAAATTCCATGATTATTGATAAAACTGTAGAAAAAGCCGGATGTACTTTTCTTTTAGGCAAAATCAACGATAAAAACGTCGTTGTGGTACGCTGCGGCATAGGCAAGGTAAACGCCGCTATGTGTACACAGATACTGATAGATATATTTAATGTTGACGCGGTAATAAATACGGGAGTTGCCGGAGCAATTGCCGACGGTATTAAGGTAGGCGACGTGATAGTTTCGGAAGACGCGCTCCAGCACGATATGGACTGCTCCCCTCTGGGAGATCCAATAGGCGTTATACCCAGAATGAAAGAAAGCATATTTAAAGCCGATAAACGTCTTATTGACGCCGCTTTTTCGGCTTCAAAAAAAATAATAGAAGGAAACACATCACTCGGACGTGTTGTAAGCGGAGACCAATTTATCGCAGACGCAGAGCTTAAAAACAAACTCAAAACCAATTTCTCCGCAGGATGCGCGGAAATGGAGGGCGCAGCCATAGCTCACATTTGTTATATGAACAGCGTGCCTTATGTAATAATAAGAAATATATCAGATTCCTCCGACGGAAGCGCAGACATATCTTTTACGGAATTCTGCAAAACAGCCGCGGAACATTCGGGAAAAATAGTATTGGAAATGCTTCAAAATATTTAACGGCCAGTACGCATTACAATTATTATTAAAGGAGGAATATACATGAATAATATAATAGGGGCGCTGATAGTTTCAATGGCAATAGGAGGAACTGCTCCGATAAATACAAATATTGATAAAAACGACTATATGCCCAGCATAGAAGCCAACGGAACGCTTGTATTCGGTCCCACGGAGGCTGAAAAACAGGAAGAAGCGGAAAGGCTTCGCCGTGCGGAGGAAGCAAGAAAAGCGGCTGAGGAGGCAAAACGGGCAGAGGAAGAACGTCAGCGCAAAGAATATGAAAAAAATCACCCCGAACTTCTCAATTACGACCATGATATAGCTTCCTACACAACGTACTACAGCCAGTCAAGCGGCGTGGCAAACAGAAACCACAATATGAAACTTGCATGCGACGCCATAAACGGCGTAATAATAAAACCCGGCGAAGAATTTTCATATAATGATACTCTTCTTGGCAAACGCGACCCTCAAAATGACTATAAACCTGCCGGCGTAATAAGCGGAGGTAAAATGGTAAACGCCATAGGTGGCGGTATATGTCAGGTATCGACAACTCTATTTGATGCGGCGCTTTATTCGGGAATGACTATAACGGAAAGACGTAACCACTCTCTCAAAGTAGGATATGTTCCGGCAGGAATGGACGCTACCTGTTCATGGGGTTCAATAGACTTCAAATTCAGAAACGATTTGGAAATCCCCGTAAAAATAGATACATATATGGAAAACGGAACAATGAAAATACGTTTCCTTTCACCGTCAGACCCTAACCTCGGCAAGATAGAGCTTAAGGTTACGCAAAACGGCGGCGTATACACACTTAAAAGATATGTAGACGGCGTTGTGGACTATACTACAAACAGCAGATACAGATAAAAAGTAATGACTCCTAAAATAATTTTAGGAGTCATTTTAATTACTTAAATTATTCTGTTTTTAAGTTCTTCTTTATTGATAAATGCCTTTAAATTTTCATAAACAAGGTCGTATACTCTTTTGTTCATATAGTTAGAGCCTGAGCATATATGCGGAGAAATAAGCAGATTATCCAGTTTCCAAAGATTACTGTCCTTTTCAAGAGGTTCGTTCTCGAAAACATCAAGGGCTGCTCCCATTATTTTTCTTTCTTTAAGAACGTCATACAGAGCTTCCGTATCAACGCTCTGTCCCCTGCCTATGTTTACAAGAACGCTTTTACCGTTCATCTTATTCAAAATATTTTTGTCGATAATATGAACCGAGCCGTCATTTAATGGTAACGCGCATATAATAATATCAAATTTATCTGCATTTTCCTCAAAAAGCTCTATTTTATATATCTCGTCAAAATATTCAGCCTCTCTGCCGCTTCTGTTGAAGCCGACCGTAACTGCGTCAAATGCTTTCAGTCTTTTGGCTATCTGTATGCCTATACTGCCTGTTCCCAGTATTGCCGCACGTTTGTCCGTAAGCTCCTGAAGTCTGAAATCTCTGTTCCAAAGGCACTCCTTTTGCTGTATGAAATACATAAAGGACTTTTTATATATTTCAAGTATTCTCATTATCGTAAACTCCGCAATTGGAACGCTGTATACATCCCTTGCGTTGGAAAACGCTATTCCCCTCTCTTTAAGCTTATCCACGGGTATCGTATCAAAGCCTGCGGAAGTCGCCTGGAAAAATCTGAGATTTTTAAATTTTTCAACCTTACTTTTCATAAAAGGGTTAAGTCCGACAACAACGTCGCACAAATACTCTTCTTCCGTAAATTCTTCATTTTCGGAACCGTGGTCAATAACCTCATATCCGAGAGACGCTATTCTTTCTTTTATATCGTCATGAAATTTATGTGCGGAAGTCAAAACTGCTTTCATACCATTCCCCCTTTACTTTCCGTATTGTTTAATAATGCCGTCCTTTATCATCTGTTCAATCTCCGCCTTAGAATAGCCTAATTCGGAAATGGCTTCCTCAGTATGTTCTCCCAGAAGCGGAGCTGGTTTGGAATCCAATCCTTCGTTTCCTTCAAACTGTACGGGCGTCATGGGAAGCATAAACGTATTTCCCGATTTCATCTTAAACTCTTTTACATAGTTATTATCTATTGCCTGCTGATCAGTAGGTATATCTTTCCACTGAAGCGTTCTTTCAAAAGGTATATCAGCCTCAACAAGTTTTTCCGCCCAATATTCTCTGTCCTGTAAAATAAACTGTTCTTCTATTCTTCTTACGCAGTGTTCCAATATTTTCTTATCAGCCACTACAGTCTGTAATTTTCTGTATGCAGGTTCGTTTTTAATATCGTCAAGTCCGAAAATATCGCAGAATGTATCCCAATATCTCTCATAGGCAAGTATTGTAAGCGTTATCCACTTTCCGTCCTTGCATTTATAGGAGTTTATAAGCGGATTGCCGGGGTTATATCTCGACTGCGGATACTGAACGCCGTACTGGGTTCCTATAATCATAAGGGAGTTCGCCCAAATCGACGTTCCGTAAAGTGATACGACAATCTTTTCTCCTATTCCCGTATTTTTGGCTTTGAGTATTCCTCCCAGTATTCCCGAAGCAAGAGCAAGGCCGCATGTGTGGTCTCCTGTTGCATAAGGCGCGGTAACGGGAGCTTTTTCGTCGGGAGACATATCTATAAGCGCGCCGCCCTTTGCCCAGAAAGCCACAACGTCATAACCGGGTCTGGGTGCGTCCTTTCCGTACAGTCCGTAGCCCGAAATAACGCCGACTACAAGTTTGGGATATTTTTCATGCAGTTTCTCATAGGAAAGACCAAGCTTGTCCAAGGAAGCGGCTCTTACGTTTGATACAAAGGCGTCTGCCTCCGAAAGAAGCTTGTGCATAATTTCCATGCCTTTTTCCGTCTTGAGGTCTACGGAAATTCCTCTTTTATTGCCGTTTTCATATTCCCATACGGGGTTTTCTTCTTCGGTATAGGGCGTATCGCCGAGATTGGCTCCGAAAGCTCTCATGGGATCTCCGGAAAAACCTTCGACCTTGATTACGTCCGCACCCCAGTCAGCCAACATTCTTACAGAACAAGGCGCAGCTGCATAAGTCGTAAAATCAACTATTTTTATCCCCTTTAATAAATCAGCCTGCATACAGTTTCCCACTTTTAAAATAAAAGATTATTTTTTATTTTTCATTATGTCAAACAGGTCTGAAACTTTTACCGTCTCGTCTTCGCCCGTCTCCATATTTTTAAGTTTTACACTGTCCTGCTCTATTTCATTGTCTCCCAGTATTACGGAATATTTTGCCCCTGTTTTATTTGCGTACTTCATCTGCGCCTTTACGCTTCTTCCGACGCTGTCGCATTCTGCCTTGACACCTTCCGCTCTGAGCTTATAGGCAAGAGCCTGTCCTTTTATAAGGCCTGTCTTTCCTATTGCTCCGATGTATATATCTCTTTCGGGTTTCTTTTCAAATTCTCCGTTTTGTGCTTCCAAAACAAGAAGAAGTCTTTCTATGCCAACCGCAAAACCTGCTGCACCCGTAGGCTGTCCACCGCATTCCTCAACAAGATTGTCATATCGTCCGCCGCCGCATACCGTGCCCTGTGCGCCGATTCCGTTTGATACAAACTCAAAAACGGTTCTTGTATAGTAGTCGAGACCTCTTACGATTTTGTCATCAACTTCATATTTTATTCCCATTTCGTCAAGTATTGCCTTTACAGTCTCGAAATGCTCCCTGCACTCATCGTCAAGATAGTCAAGCACAACTGGCGCACCCTCTATAATGTGCTGGCATTTCTCTTCCTTGCAGTCAAGAACCCTAAGAGGGTTTTTCTCAAATCTAGAACGGCAGTCATCACACATGCGGTCTATATTGCTTCCTATATATTCTTTAAGCGCTGCGTTATATTTTGCCCTGCATTCGGGACATCCGAGACTGTTTATTCTGAGCGTAACATCGTTTATTCCGAGCCTTTTAAGAAGCTGATCCGCAACGGAAATAACCTCCGCGTCAAGGGCAGGGCTATATGAACCGTACATTTCCACGCCGAACTGGTGGAACTGTCTCTGTCTTCCCTTCTGTGTATTTTCATATCTGAACATCGGTCCTATATAGTAAAGTCTTGTAGGCTGAGGATTGTTGTATATGCCGTGCTCTATGAAGCTTCTTGCCGCCCCTGCCGTACCTTCGGGTCTAAGCGTAATGCTTCTGTCTCCCTTATCCTTAAACGTATACATTTCTTTCTGCACTATATCGGTAGTTTCACCGACGCCTCTTAAAAACAATTCTGTATGTTCAAATATCGGCGTTCTTATTTCACCTATACTGAAATCACGGCAGATGTCCCTCATAACTCTTTCAACCCTCTGCCATTCGTCCATATATGCTCCGTAAATATCTTTTGTTCCCTTAGGCGCTTCTGTAAGCATTTTTCTTCCCCCTGTCAAAATATCGGTATATATATTTTACATACCTTTTCTTTTTCTGTCTATCATCTCGTCTATACGTCCTATGTATTCATCGACGTTTTTCACATTAAAAATTCTCTCTATGCGGTCTGTCTCGGGATCGTACAGCTTTGTAGACGCTCCTGCGCCCGCCGCATATATAGATTGTGTTTCTTCCATTATAACTACATTATATATGCTTTCAAAGCCTTTTTTTGCATAACCGACATTTTCAAAGCTTCCGAGCATATTTTTCTGTCTGTACATATAATACGGAGCAAGTCCCATCTCCGCCGCTCCTTTAGCTGACAAACCTAAAATATTTTCCATAAGCATTGCCTTTGCCAAATCGTACTCTCCCAGAGTTTCTTTAAGTCTGGACGCTCTTTTTACCGCAAGCGTATGCACCGTAAGACTTTCGGGAGACAGTTTTTTTATTTCTTCCATTGTATTTTTTACTTCCGCTTCTCCCTCTCCTGGCAGACCGAGTATAAGATCCATGTTTATATTATCATGGCCTATGCTTCTTGCTTCATAAAATACTCTTTTTATATCGTCAACGGTATGCTTTCTCCCTATAAGCCTGAGAGTCTCATCGTTCATCGTCTGCGGATTTACGGAAATACGGCTTGCTCCGTTTTTCTTTATGACTTTCAGCTTTTCCGCCGTTATGGTATCGGGTCTGCCTGCTTCCACCGTATATTCCAGAATGTTTGATAAATCGAACGTTTCCGAAACCGCAGCCATTATTTTATCCAGCTGCTCCGCCGTAAGGGAAGTGGGTGTTCCTCCTCCTATGTAGATAGAATCCAGTCTTTTTCCCTGTGCCTTTTCGCCCAAAAATTTCAGTTCTTTTATGAGCGCTTCAACATACCCGTCTACCTTTGTTTTATATATGTCTATGGGGTATGATGTAAAGGAGCAGTATAAACATCTTGTGGGACAAAACGGTATGCCTATATATAGGCTTATTCCGTTTTTATCCGCCTTTTCCAATATGCTTCTCTCAGCTGTTGCCACTGTTGCCGCCAGTTCCGCTTTTTCGGGAGACATCTCATAGGTTTCAATCATCTTTTTTATGCTTTCATCCTTTGTAAGACCCATATCCATATATGTATTTATTGTTTTTGCAGGTCTTATGCCCGTCAACATTCCCCAAGGGAAATGTTGTCCTGTTTTCTCCTTAAGCATATGGTAAACGGCTGATCTTACGGCGTGTTGCATTGTTACTCCGTCTGCTGTTTCGGTTTTTTCGCAAATGAGACTGCCGTTTTCATATAATTGCGCCGTTGTACCGTTTCCCATTACGGAGCTTTTAACGGTTATGCCGTCCTCTTGAACATTCTCGACAGGCTTATATTTTTCATTGGGCATAAAAATCTGTACAGTCGTCTGTACCGCATTCATCATGTCATGCCCTTCCAAACAAATATATATCATTTTCTTACCTCTGAAATATTAAACTGTTTTATCCTAAAGCAAAGGACCTTGAATTAGCAAAGCCTCATTAACCGACACGCTGATTAAAGCGGAGGTCTGGGCAAAAAACTGATTCTCGGTCCTTATAAATCAAATATTCAAAATATCAAAACAGCTTGTCGCTGTCCAACAATATTGTTACAGGGCCGTCGTTTACAAGTTCTACCTTCATGTGTGTACGGAAAACCCCGCTTTCGACCTTAAGCGGCAGCTGCTCTGCCTTTTCCATAAGTCTGTTAAAAATCTTCTCCGCTTCTTCCGGTGAAGCCGCATTGAAATAACTGGGTCTTCTTCCCTTTCTCGCGTCTCCGTAAAGTGTAAAATTGGGAACAAGCAAAATATCCCCTCCGACATCCTTTACCGAAAGATTGAGTTTATCGTTTTCGTCCTCATATATTCTAAGGTTAGTCAGCTTATCAAGCATATAGTCTATGACCTTGTCATCGTCCTGCGGAATCAGTCCGACCAACGCCATAAGGCCGTTACCTATTTCCGCTCTCAGTATTCCGTCAACGCTTACGCTTGCTCTTTCTACCTTTTGTACTACCATTCTCATTATACTTTTACCTCATTTAGGAGTTTACTCTTTCTATATCTTCAACGCCTTTTACGTTTTTAAGGTGTATGCATACCTTCTCCAACTGTTCCTTGCTGGTTATCTCCAGAACTATGTTTACAATTGACAGCATATCCTTTGTAGTTCTTGCGTTAAATGATTTTACCGGAAGATTTTCTTCCGAAAGCACCTTGCTCAAATCAAGGATTATATTTATCCTGTCAACGCAAAGCAGCCTTATTTCAGCCTGGAAAGACAATGCGGGACCGTTGCCGTCCTTGGAAGAAATTTCCCATTCGGCGTCTATAAGTCTATGTCTGTCCTCTTCCGTAAGATTTATTATATTTGTGCAGTCCGTCCTATGGATGGACACTCCTCTTCCTCTTGTTACAAATCCGATTATTTCATCGCCGGGAACAGGGTTGCAGCATCTGGAAAATCTTACGCTTACGTCTCCGACACCTTTTACCACCACGCCGCTGTCGCTTCTCTTGGACGACTTACTCGCCTTTTCCTCCATTTTTTTAAGAACGTCTTCGGCAGTCTGGTTTTTCTTCTGTTCCTTTTTATACTCTTCTATAAATCGGTTTATTACCTGACCCTCTTTTACTCCTCCGTGTCCTACGGCGGCGCACAAAGCGTCCCAGTTTTTAAAACCGAATTTATTTACTACTATTTCCACCCATTCAGGTCTTGCCAAATCGGAAAAAGAATAGTTTTTCTTTTTTGCGTCGGCAATAATCAATTCTTTGCCTTTTACTATATTTTCCTCTTTAAATTCCTTTTTGAACCACTGGTTTATTTTTGTTCTGGCAGTGGAACTTTTTACAAGGGACAGCCAGTCTCTGCTGGGGCCTCTGGAATTTTGCGAAGTCAATATCTCGACTATATCGCCGTTTTGTATTTTATAGTCAAAGGTTACTATTTTATTATTTACCCTTGCGCCTACCATTTTGTTTCCTACGGCGGAATGTATGGAATATGCGAAGTCTATGGGTGTGGAACCGTTAGGTAAAGGTATTACTTTTCCCTGCGGCGTAAAAGCATATACGGAATCGTTAAACACGTTCAAGTCCAGCTTGAGGGTTGCCATAAACTCTTTGTTATCGGACAAATCCCTCTGCCATTCCAGTATCTGACGAAGCCACGCCATCTTTTCGGCTTCTTTGTCCTGCGCGGTCTCGTTGCCCTTATTGTTGGTCTTGCCCTCTTTGTATTTCCAATGGGCGGCTATACCGTATTCGCTTGTACGGTGCATTTCCCATGTCCTTATCTGTACTTCAAAAGGTTCTCCCGTAGGGCCAATGAGAGTATTGTGAAGCGACTGATACATATTTGGTTTCGGCATCGCTATATAGTCTTTAAATCTGCCCGGAACAGGCTTATACATATCATGCACAATACCCAAAACCGCATAGCAGTCCCTTACCGTATCGACTATTATTCTCACCGCAAACAAATCGTATATCTGGTCGAGGGTCTTATTTTGGTTTACCATTTTTTTGTAAATACTGAAAAAGTGCTTACTTCTTCCGTATACGGTACCATTTATGGACGCCTCTTGGATTTTTTCGTTTATTTCTTCAACAATACGGTTTACATATTGTTCCCTCTCGGATTTTTTCTTTTCTATCTTGCCTTTAAGGTCATAATAGGCGTCCGGATTAAGATATTTAAAGCAAAGATCCTCCATTTCCGTACGAATCTTGGATATACCGAGTCTATGCGCCAAAGGTGCGTAAATATCCAGCGTTTCCTGCGCCTTTTCCCTCTGCTTTGCCTCAGTCATATAATTAAGCGTACGCATGTTATGGAGTCTGTCGGCAAGCTTTATAAGTATAACTCTTATATCCTTTGCCATTGCCAAAAACATTTTTCGGTAATTTTCCGCCTGTATTTCCTCTTTAGTCGTATAAGACAATTTTCCCAGTTTTGTAACGCCGTCTACAAGAACGGCTACTTCCTCGCCGAACATATTCTTTATATCATCGTATGTATACGGCGTATCCTCTATCGTGTCATGTAAAATACCGGCTTCTATGGATTCCATATCAAGTTCCAACTCCGCAAGGATATATGCCACCTTCAACGGATGGATTATATACGGTTCTCCGGATTTTCTCTTCTGTTCCTTATGAGCCTCCCTTGCGACTTCATAGGCTTTCTGAAGCATGGAAAAATTATCCGTAGGATGATATTCTTTTATTTTATTAACCAGTTGGTTATATAATTCATCAGGTGTTTCCACAGATGTCAGCTCCCCGTCAACAGAAGTATGTATATAAAAAATACAAACACTACTCCATATTAAAAATATATATTAAGATGTATTATATATTTTTTTCAGCTTTTTTCAAGTATACAATCGAAAATATTAATGCTTACGGCATTTTTTATATAAGTTTTATATATGTATGCATTATAATTTTCTCAATCCGACGTTTTATGATATAATCAATTATACCCATTGACGGCATATATAAATCCCATAATGCCGCACAATAAATAATCGGAGTGTTTTTATGAATCTTCAAAAGCTTTTAAGCTATACAAGACAAGCAGTAAACGATTACAATATGATAAAGGACGGCGATAAAATAGCGGTCGGCATATCGGGTGGAAAAGACAG
>URLB01000022.1 GCA_900548595.1 uncultured Eubacteriales bacterium | reverse complement strand
ATCTTTTCCGCAACATGAACATGATATGAATTGGTAATATAATTTCTGTCTGTTAACCCGGAATTTTATCCGAAACTTATAGCATGGGCAAAGAAATATAATGTAATAGTTATACATGATAACGCATATTCCGAGATGACATTCGAGGGATTTGAGGGAACATCATTCCTCTGCTTTGAAGGCGCTAAAGATGTTGGCGTAGAGTTTAACTCGCTTTCAAAGGCGTATAATCTTACGGGAGCGAGAATATCTTTCTGTATCGGTAACAATAAAATAATTTCAGAGTTTAAGAAACTTCGTTCTCAGATTGACTACGGCGTATTTTTACCTATCCAGTATGCAGCTATTGCCGCTTTGAACAGTCCTATGGATAATATTGATAAGAATAGAGAAGAATACAGAAGAAGAAGAGAAGTTTTGAGCGAAGAATTTGGAAAGGCAGGCATTCCTGTAAAACTCAGCACGGGAAGCATGTTTATGTGGACAAGACTTCCAGAAGGATATACAAATTCAGGAGAGTTTGCAATGGAGCTTATTGAAAAAGCCGGTGTAATTGTTACACCCGGTTCGGCATTCGGAGAGGATGGAGAAGGCTACATACGAATTGCGCTTACGAATACCGTTGAAGAAATAAAAGCGGCGGCACAGGCTATAAAAGACAGCGGTATGTTTAAGTAAAAGATAAGATATATTTTTAAAATCCTGCTTTTTAAGCAGGATTTTTTGTTTGCAGATGACACCGATATGTTTTACTTTTACGACACTTTTTGCTAAAATTGTCATATTACAAGATTTAAAAAGGAGTTATGGGAATGTTCGCAGCTGATTTACATATACATTCAAAATACGCCAGGGCTACAAGTAAAGATTGTGTGCCTGAATGTCTGGATATGTGGGCAGGAAAAAAAGGTCTGGATTTGATAGGAACCGGAGATCTTACACATCCGATATGGAGGCAGGAACTTAGAGAAAAGTTGAAACCTGCGGAAGACGGTTTATATGTTCTTAAGGAAGAATACAGACTTCCCGAAGCTCAGAAATATAGACAGACAAGATTTGTTATGACAGGTGAAATAAGCTCTATCTATAAGAAAAACAGAAAGGTAAGAAAAGTACATAACGTAGTCATTTTCCCAAGTATGGAAGCTGCTGACAGACTTTCTCAAAAGCTTGAGGCAATAGGGGCAAATATTCATTCTGACGGTAGGCCGATAATAGGCCTAGATAGCAGAGATTTATTGGAAATGACACTTGAAAGTGATGAAAAGGCGATATTTATACCGGCTCATATATGGACTCCGCACTTCTCACTTTTCGGAGCTTATTCAGGTTTTGACACAATAGAAGAGTGTTTTGAAGATATGACTCCTTATATACATGCGCTTGAGACAGGATTATCATCTGATCCAACTATGAACTGGCGAGTATCCGCTTTAGATAAATATATATTGGTATCAAATTCCGATGCGCATTCTCCCGGAAATCTTGCCAGAGAAGCCAATGTATTCAACACTGAGCTTTCATATCGGCAAATTTACGAAGCCCTGGAAAATAAAAATTCCGATAAGTTTTACGGAACGCTGGAGTTTTTCCCGGAAGAGGGAAAATATCATTTTGACGGACATAGAAAATGCAGTTTAAGCTTAAAACCGTCAGATACGATAAACAACGAAGGTATATGCCCCGTATGCGGCGGAAGAATAACAGTAGGCGTTTTGCATAGAGTTGAAGCTTTGGCAGACAGACAGGAAGGGTATACGCCTAACGGAAGTAAAGCTTTTGAAAGAATTGTGCCTCTGACAGAGGTAATAGCGTCTGCTATGAATTGTTCTTCATCAAGCGTCAAAGTAAAAAGAGAATACGAGAGGTTGATTTCAGATATAGGGTCGGAACTTTATATACTTAGAAATGCCTCTTTTGATGAGATAAACGAGAAAGCAGGAATACTTATAGCCGAAGGAATAAAAAATCTTCGTAATAATAATGTAGAAACTATACCCGGATACGACGGTGAGTATGGAAAAGTAAATGTAATATCACAAAAGGACAGGGACAGAATTTTCGGGCAGATAAAACTGTTTGATGATGAAAGCAGTATAACTGTTAAAAACAAAAATTCTGACGTTAAGAAAATTTTGCATACTATTAAAGAAGAGAAACCAACAGAGATAAATGAAGAAAATTACGGATTGAATGAAGAACAGTGGAATGCGGCTTCATCAACGGACAGGGCGGTTGAAGTAATAGCCGGGCCCGGCACGGGAAAAACAAAAACTCTTGTATCAAGGGTAGCGTTTCTTATAGAAAAGATGAATATTGACCCAAGTGATATAACGGCAGTAACTTTTACTAACAAAGCTGCAAAAGAAATGAAAGAAAGACTTGAAAAGCATTTTAACGTAAAAAGCACTGCAAGAAAAATAAATATAGGCACATTCCACTCCCTTTGTATAAAGAATTTTAAAGATGTAAATATAATCGATGAGGCAGAGTCGCTGGATATAGCGGAGGAGATAATTAAGGAGACGGAAATTCCTTTAAGTCCTAAGAAGTTTTTAGGATGTGTTTCTATGATTAAAAACGGAGCCGGTTCGGATGAACTCAATGAAACTGCATTTAATATGTATCAAAACAGATTAAAAGAAAGAAGATTTATCGATTTTGATGATATACTGTTGGAAAGTCTTGATAAAGATAGGAAATGCAAACATTTGCTTATAGATGAATTTCAGGATATAAACGACTTGCAGTTTAGATTGATAAAGAAATGGGGAGAAAGTGCGGAAAGTATATTTGTAATCGGAGATCAAAATCAGGCGATATACGGATTTAGAGGAGCGGATGACAAATGCTTTGAAAAATTTGAAAATGAATTTGCACCGGTCAAAAGAATTAAACTTGTAAAAAATTACAGGTCTTCTCCCGGAATTATAAGTTGCTCGGCAAGCATATTGATAAATGAAGAAAATGTACCTAAAGCAGTTGGCAAACCTGCTTTGCCGCCAAGAATAGTATTATCCGAAAGTTCTTTTACAGAAGGAATATTTATTGCAAAAGAGATTGCACGCATGGTAGGCGGTATTAATATGACAGATACCGACGGAGGAAGAAAGCACGGAAAAAGAGAAACAAACATAAGAGGTTTCGGAGATATAGCGGTTCTTTACAGGACTAACCGACAGGCAGCATTAATAGAGGAATGTCTGGAAAAAGAAGGAATACCGTACAAAGTGGTCGGTAAGGATGATATCCTGAATAAAAAGAATGTCAGAGAAGCTGTAAAACTTTTAAGAAGCATGAATACGAAAGGTAAACCTTCGAATATTATTCTTGAATATATGTCGGAAAATAATCTGATTGAAGATATTGACATGCAGAAATTATACAATATGGCTGTTATGTATAAGAATGTCGGAGATTTTATGCAGGCTGTTCTTATCGGACAGGAAGCTGATATTGTAAGAAGCGGAAATAAGGAGTACAATCCGGACTGTGTAACGCTTATGACTCTTCATGCCTCTAAGGGACTGGAATTTCCGGTTGTTTTTATAGCAGGGGCGAAAGAAGGGCTTATTCCGTATCAAGGCTTTAATAATGTCGGTAATGCCGATGAGGAAAGAAGATTGCTTTATGTGGGTATGACAAGAGCAGAGGAGGAATTATTGATAATTACGGGAAAGTATCCGAGTGGTTTTGTAGGTGAAATACCTAAAGAAACAGCCACAACAGAAAAAGCGAATGAGTACAAAAGCGGCAAATCTGTACAGCTGAGCTTATTCGATTGAGCGTGCTTGACAACAGATATACCGCTGATATAATAAAGTTAAATGTATAGTATGATACTATTATGTACCGGAGAAGTTCGGTGAGAATCCGACGCAACAGCCATTACTGTATTTAAGCAAACGCTTATAAGTCAGGTCGCCGGCAGTATCGTATTTGGGTAGGCTTTTGGGCAGAGAAAAGCATGACCGTATTTACTTAAAATGCGCTTCTGTCAGTTTTTGCAGAGGCGCAATTTTTATTATCCTGAATATGGGGGTTAATATATGATAAATTTTGTCGGAGCGGGTCCCGGTGCAGCCGACCTTATTACAGTAAGAGGAATGAATCTGCTGAAAAAAGCGGATGTTATTATATATGCCGGATCTCTTGTAAATAAAGAACTGCTTAATTATGCAAAGATGAATTGCAAAGTCTATAACAGCGCTGAAATGACTTTGGAAGAAATAATCAACGTAATGAAAGAAAGCGAAGAGTTCGGACTTAATACGGTTCGGCTTCAAACAGGAGACCCATCTGTTTACGGAGCAATACACGAACAGATGAGAGAACTTGATAAATTGAATATAAAATACGAATTATGCCCGGGTGTAAGTTCTATGTTCGGCGCGGCTTCTGCACTTAAGGCTGAATTTACTCCGCCGGAGGTCAGTCAAAGCGTAATAATAACAAGGGCGGCAGGCAGAACTCCCGTGCCGTCATCTGAAAGTATAAAAAGTTTTGCGGCTCATAATGCTACAATGGTTATTTTTCTTTCCGTAGGAATAATAGAAAAAGTAAGAAATGAGCTTATCGAAGGCGGATATAAAACTACCACTCCCGCGGCTATAGTTTATAAAGCTACATGGCCTGACGAAAAGATTATGATTACAACAGTCGGTGAGCTTGTCGAAAGTGCAAAGAAAAATAAAATAGAAAAAACTGCTTTAATCATAGTAGGGGACTTTTTAAAAAATACAGAAAATAAATCTAAACTGTATGATAGGAATTTTACCCATGAATACAGAAAGGGTGAATCCGATTGAAAACAGCTGTTATTTCATTTACTGACAGGGGAAATAACTTAAATGACAAAATATGCTGTTTCATAGACGCCGACGGCTATAAAAATGCTAAAAATATTATAAAGTTAACCGAAAAAATAATTAAAGAATATAAAGCAATTGTATTCATAGGCGCTGCCGGGATAGCAGTAAGGTCTATAGCTCCGTTTATAAAAAGCAAAGATGTCGATCCTGCCGTAATTGTATGTGATGAGCATGGTAAATATGTTATTCCCATATTATCGGGACATGTAGGAGGAGCCAATAGTATGGCGGAAATGTTAGCGTTAAAAATAGGCGGTGAAGCGGTTATAACTACAGCCACGGATATAAACGGGATTTGGAGTGTGGACAATTGGGCTGTAAGATGCGGTTTTACGATTGCCAATAAAGAAAATATAAAATATGTTTCGTCTGCTCTTCTAAGAGGAGAACCGATAGGATTGGAATGTGATTTTAAGATAGATGGAAAGTTACCTGAAAATGTTGATTTTGAAATCCATGAAACAGGTTTTACAATATCGCCATATTTAAAAAAGCCTTTTAAAAATACCCTCAATTTAGTTCCGAGGTGTATAAATTTAGGAGTTGGATGTAAAAAAGGCGCAAAATATAAAGATATGATAGGTTTGTTTGACTCTATGGGAATAAGCGATAAAGCGGTAAAAAGTATCTCTACTATAGATATTAAAAAGAATGAACCTGCTATATTAGCGTTACCAGAGTACATTAACGTTCCGATATATACATACAGTGCGGCTGAACTTAACAGCCTTGAAGGTGAATTTTCATCGTCCGAGTTTGTAAGACGGATAACAGGTACAGACAACGTATGTGAAAGAGCTGCAGTTATGTCAGGCGGAAAACTGATTATTAAAAAAGTGTCGGCAAACGGGATTACAATGGCTGCTTCAATGAGCAATATAAAAATAGATTTCGGAGTGTAAGATTATGAAAAAAATATATATAGTAGGAATAGGTCCGGGTGATTTATGTCAGATGACAAATGAAGCTGTTTCGGCTATTGAGGAAAGCGAAGCTGTAGTAGGTTATACAAAATATATAGACCTTATAAAAGATTTAACGGTAAACAAAAAGATTTATATGTCAGGCATGAAACAGGAAAAAGAAAGGTGTCAAAAAGCTATAGAATTTGCAAATGAGGGGAAGACGACATCAGTTATATCAAGCGGAGATGCAGGAATTTACGGAATGGCAGGCCTTATTTATGAGCTTGCTGAGCAATATCCGGATATAGAAATAAAAGTAATACCGGGTATAACTGCGGCAGTAAGCGCGGCGGCAGTTCTCGGCGCGCCTATAATGCATGACTTTGCGGTAATAAGTTTAAGCGATTTATTGACGCCTTGGGAAAAAATACAGAAAAGGATTGAAATGGCGGCAAAGGCTGATTTTATAGTATGTCTGTATAATCCGGGTAGTATGAAAAGAGCCGATTATTTAAAAAAAGCGTGTGAATATATGCTTATGTATAAATCAGAAGATACGCAGTGCGGCTGGGTAAAAAATATATCCAGAGAAGGGCAGAAAAGCGGTATATGTACACTTAGAGAACTGTCAGATTTTAAGGCAGACATGTTTACTACAATTATCATAGGAAACAGTGATACAAAGGCGGTCAACGGTAAGCTTGTAACACCGAGAGGGTATGATATAAAATGAAAGCGGCAGTATTTGCAGGCACTACCGAGGGAAGAGAAATATGCGAATTTCTTACATCAAAAGGCATATGTTTTACAGCTTTCACGGCAACCGAAATGGGTGGAGAGCTTATTTCAGCCAAAGCAAATATACATGTAGGACGTTTGGGACAGGACGAAATGATATGTGAGTTGAATACGTTTGACTTAATAATTGACGCTACCCACCCATATGCAACGGAAGTTACGGAAAATATAAAACACGCGTGCAATATTCTCGGTAAAAAATATATAAGACTTTTGCGAGACGAAAGTACAGTGAGCGGCGCTGTTTATGCGGACAGTATAGACGAAGCGACAGAATTTTTAAAAAATACGGACGGTAAAATTTTTGTCAGCACAGGAAGTAAGGAAGCGGAAAAATATACGGTTTTGGATAATTTTGAAGAGAGAATTGTAATAAGAATTCTCGATGCATTAGAACCTATAAATAAATGCCGTTCACTCGGATATAAAAACATAATTATCGGAAAAGGCCCTTTCAGCATTGAACGCAATTTAAGCGATTTTAAAGGCTGCAACTGGCTTGTTACAAAAAGTTCCGGTACAGCCGGAGGTTTTGATGAAAAAATACATGCTGCTAAAAAGTTAAACATTAATATTTTAGTTATAAAACGCCCGAAAGAAGACGGGTATTCAATGGAGCAAGTGAAAAATATGATTAATAAAAAAATGATAACGGAACCTTCCGAAATAGAGAAAAAAAGTTTTGAGATAATAGAAGAAAAGCTTGCAGGGAGAATTTTTCCGGAAGAGTGCAAAAGCGTAATAAAGAGGGTTATACATACAACTGCTGATTTTGACTATGCCGATAATCTCATATTTTCCGAAAATGCCGTTGAAACAGCCGTAAACATACTGAAAAATGGAGTTACTATAGTAACCGATACCAATATGGTTTTAGCGGGCATAAATAAAAAAATATTGGAATCACTCGGATGTAATGCCGTATGTTACATGGCTGATAATGATGTGGCAGACGAGGCGAAAAAAAGAGGCGTAACGAGGGCGACAGTTTCGGTTGAAAAGGCAGCAAAACTTGGAGGAAATGTTATGTTTGCAATAGGTAACGCCCCGACTGCACTTATTGCGTTGGACAGGCTTATAAAGGAACAGAAAATAAAGCCGTCGTTTATCATAGCGGCGCCTGTAGGGTTTGTGAATGTTATAGAATCCAAAAACTTAATAATTAACGGAGAAATACCGTTTATTGCGGCTAAGGGGAATAAGGGAGGAAGCAATGTAGCTGCGGCTATAGTTAACGCTCTCCTTTATAACATAAGAAGGTAAGCGGATATGTTAAAGTACGGATTCACTACGGGAAGTTGTGCGGCTGCTGCTGCAAAGGCAGCGGCAATAATGGCAATTACGAAAGAAAAAATTGAACATATAACTATTTATACACCTAAAGGATACAGGTTTGAAACAAAATTGTTTAATACGGACATTTTTGACATAGGCGCAGTTTGCGCTGTGAAGAAATTTTCCGGCGACGATCCTGACGTAACAAACGGAATTCTTATATTCGCCGATGTTAGATTGACTGATGATGACGTCATAGAAGTTGACGGCGGATACGGAATCGGAAGAGTTACTAAGCCGGGATTGCAAATACAAGTAGGAAAAGCGGCTATAAACAGCGTGCCAATGCAGATGATTGAAAATGAAGTGCGTAATGTATTTAAAATGTACGATTACCTAGGAGGCGCAAAAATAACAATAAGTGCGCCTGAGGGGAAAGAAATTGCGGAAAGGACTTTTAATCCGAGACTTGGTATTGTCGGAGGTATTTCTATTCTCGGGACAAGCGGGATAGTTGAACCTATGAGCGAAAAAGCCCTTATAGATACGATAGAAGTTGAGATGAATGTCAAAAAAGCCGAGAATCCTAACATATTGATTATGACGCCGGGAAATTACGGAGCGGACTTTTTAAGCAGATATTATGGGATTGACATAGACAGAGCGGTAAAATGCTCAAACTTTATAGGCGCTTCCGTTGATATGGCGGTAAAAGCCGGATTTAAAAAGATTCTGTTTATAGGACATATAGGCAAACTGGTAAAGGTTGCCGGAGGAATAATGGATACGCACAGCAAGAATGCCGATTGCCGTATGGAAATAATGACAACAGCGGCTTTAAAGTTTACGGAAGATATAAAACTGTTGAGAACCGTTGCAGAGTGTTCTACAACGGATGCAGCCATTGAAATATTAAAAAGCAACGGCTTATTGGAGCCTGTGATGAGCGAAATAACAAAAAAAATCGTGTTTTATTTAAACAAAAGAGCCGGTAATAAGACGGAAATAGGCACTATAGTTTTTTCCAATGAATTCGGAGTACTTGGAAAAAGTGAAAATGCAGAAGAAATTTTAGAAGAGGCGAAAGGGGTATTGGCTTGAAAGTTTATATAATCGGAGGCGGCTGCGGCGGAAGCGAAATGATGACTGATAAGGCATATACCGCTATCAACAGGTGTGAAGTCATTATCGGTCCCGAAAGAATGATAAACCTACCGTTTGTAAACAAAAAAGTGTTTAAAGAATATAAAGCCGAAAACATAAAACAGATTATAGACTGTGAAAATAAAGATACGGCGGTAATTATGGGAGGAGACAGTGGATTTTACAGCGGTACAAAGAAACTTCTTGAACTTTTAAAAGGGTACGATACAGAGGTAATACCGGGGATTTCTTCAATATCATACTTTGCGGCAAAATTAAAATGGAACTGGGAAAACTGGAAAATTTCAAGTCTCCACGGGATGAAAAATAACATAATAGGCTATGTAAAAGAAAATAAGTATACGTTTATAATATTAAGCGGCAGCGATGATATAAAAGATATATGCAACAAATTGATTTTATATAAAATGGATTATGTAACTCTTTATGTTGGAGAAAATCTCTCCTACGATGATGAAAGAATAGAAAGAGGTACAGCCGCAAGCATATCAAAAATGAGCTTTAAAAAATTAGCGGTTATGCTTATTGTAAATGAAAAAGCAGAGAAATCATACGGACTGATTCCCGATGATGAATTTATAAGAGGAAAAGTGCCTATGACAAAGGCTGAAATTCGTTCGGTTTCTTTATTAAAATTGGGTCTGAGAAGCAATGCTGTATTTTATGACGTCGGTTCGGGAACAGGCTCTGTTGCAGTTTCGGCGGCACTATTAGACCCTGAAATAAAAGTTTATGCTATTGAAAAAAAGAAGGAAGCTTTGGAACTCATAGGCTTAAATAAAATAAAATTTGCCGTAGATAATTTGGACATCATTGAGGGCAAAGCTCCCGATGTTTTGGAATATCTCCCGTCACCTACTCATGTATTTATAGGCGGAAGCGACGGTAATACAAAAGAAATTATTGATTGTGTCAGAGAAAAAAATAAAAACGTAAAAATAGTTATAAACACTGTTACAATGGAGACGCTTTGTGAAGTTAAGAAATATACAGAGGAACATTCAATAGCAGCCGAATTTGTACAGATTAATTCATCAAGAGGAGAAAACATGGGAAAATATACGCTGATGAAAGCGTCGAATCCTGTGTATATCATATCTTTTTAAGGCGGTGAATAAAGTGAAAAAACCTCGCCTGATAATAGGAGGAGCAGGAAGCGGAAGCGGAAAAACAACGGTTACATGTGCGGTTATTAAAGCGTTTGCAAAAAGAGGACTTAAAGTAACGGCAGGTAAATGCGGTCCTGACTTTATAGACCCGATGTTTCATGAAAAAATACTGGGTGTGTCATCAAAAAATATAGATTTATATTTTCAAGACAGAAACACAGCAAGGGCGCTCCTTAACGAACATACAAAAAATTCCGATATAACTGTAATTGAAGGCGTAATGGGATACTATGACGGAATGTCTTTTGATTCCTCTACGGCAAGTACGTATGAAGTCGCTTTTGAAACGGGTACTCCTGCGGTATTGGTAGTAAACGCATCCGGAATGTCGCTTACTTTGTCAGCTGTTATAAACGGTTTAAATGATTTTCGTGATAACAGCATGATTAAAGGCATAATACTCAACAATATCAAAGCGGGAACTTATAAAATGCTTAAACCCGTTATTGAAAAAGAAACAGGTTTACCGGTTGTCGGATACTTGCCGAATAATGCCGATTTTGTTTTTGAAAGCAGATACTTGGGATTGAAATTACCGGATGAAGAAGTGCTGAAAAAAATCGAACTACTTGGAAAAACTGCCGAAGAAACCATAGATATTGATAACCTTTTACTCATAGCGGAAGGCTCAGACGAGATATTTTATGAAGATATGAATATAAACTGTGGTTCTAAAGTTAAAATAGCTGTAGCTATGGATAAAGCTTTTTGTTTTTATTACAAAGATAATATTGAACTTTTAGAAAAAATGGGCGCCGATATAATATATTTCAGTCCTATAAATGACAGCAATCTTCCAGACGATATAAGTGGAATTATAATCGGAGGCGGATATCCTGAGCTTTATACGGAAAAACTTTCCGCAAATAGAGAAATGCTAAGGCAGTTAAAACATAATATTGAAAGCGGTATGCCATGCCTTGCGGAATGTGGCGGATTTATGTATCTTAATAAGGCTATAGACGGATATGATATGGTCGGGATTTTTGACGGAAATGTTTTTAATGCGGAAAAACTGACAAGATTCGGATACATTAGTCTTAAATCGAACGATAGTTTTTTGGACGGCATAAAAGGACATGAATTTCATTACTGGGATACGGATAATAACGGAGAAACCTGTCTTGCCGTAAAGCCGTCTGGTAAAAGGAACTGGAAATGTATGAGAAAATATAAAAATACCTTAGCTGGGTTTCCTCATCTTTATTATTATTCAAAACCTGAATTTGCCGAAGAATTTTTGAATAAATGCAGGGGGTATAAAGCATGACGGTTTATATAATCGGAGGAAGCGGAAGCGGAAAAAGCGAGTTTGCCGAAAAAATTGCCGTGAGCCTTAACGGTGAAAGGCATGTATATATAGCGTCTATGATACCGCGTGGAGACGAAGGTAAAAATAAGGTAATTAGGCATAGAACCATGAGACAAAATAAAGGATTTATAACAATAGAAAAATATTTGGATTTGAAAACGGCTGATATAGATGAAAATGACTGTGTGCTTGTGGAGTGTATGTCCAATCTGCTTGCCAATGAAATGTTTGAAGATAACGGTTCGAGAGAATATGCCGTCGAGAATATAAAAAAAGGCATAAAACATATATCCGAAAGCGCAAAAAATTCTGTTTTTGTATCTAATGACGTTTTTAGGGACGGATACCAATATGACGAGGAAACGGAAAAATATATAAAAAATCTTGCCGAAGTAAACAACTACATAATATCAAAAGCTGATGCGGCGTTTGAAGTTGTATGCGGTATACCTATTGTTATTAAGGGGGACGTAAAATGCTTAAATCACTGGCAATAGCGGTTTCAATGTACAGTCGCATTCCGGTACCTAATTTTAGTTGGGATGATAAATCTGCAAAATATGCATTATGCTATTTCCCCTTTGTCGGACTTATAATCGGTATAGCCGAATTTGCGGCTTTTTTTCTGCTTTCCTACATAGAAACAAATATTCTTAAGTTATGTATAATGTGCACCGTTCCGCTGATTATAAGCGGAGGAATACATATGGACGGATTCATGGATACGGTGGACGCATTAAGTTCATATTCTGACAAGGAAAGAAAGCTTGAAATACTTAAAGATCCTAATACGGGAGCGTTTGCCGTAATTGCATTCGGTGTGTATATGCTGCTTTATATAGGTCTGTTAAGCGAGTTAAAGTCTGGCGTTATTATAATTTTTTGCCTTGGATTTGTTTTATCAAGAGCCTTAAGCGGCATTTACGTGCTTTCTTTTGACAAAGCAAAAAACGGCGGTTTGGCGGCGCAATGGAGCGGTTTTACGGACAAAAAAAAAGCTGTAGCGGCATTATCTGTACAAACTTTTTTATGTATAGCCGTTATGCTTTTTTTTGATATGATTACAGGTATAATCGTTATTTTGATTACTGCTGTAACTTCAATTTATCATTATAATAACTGCAAAAAAAATTTCGGAGGGATTACCGGAGACTTGGCAGGTTATTTTCTTCAGCTGGAAGAAATAGCAATCCTTTTGTCTTGCATAATCGGAGGTAATATATGATATTTGTAATCGGAGGTAAAAAACAAGGAAAAACTGAGTTTGTAAATAAAAACTTCCAAGGAAAAAAAGTTATAAATAAATTTCACGAAATAATGCGTTTTGAAATAAAAAAAGGTAAAGACGTTGATACGATAGTAAACGAAGCGATTGATAATGCGGATGTAATAATATGCGATGAGATAGGCTGCGGAATAGTTCCTATGGATCCATTTGAGAGAATATGGAGAGAGGAAACAGGCAGGGCAATGTGCATATTAGCCGCAAAGGCAGACTTCGTATATAGGTTATATTCCGGTATAGCCGTAAGAATAAAGTGAGGAAACTATGCTATCTTTATATGCTGTACTTATTGGATTTTTGCTTGACATGTTATTTGGAGACCCCGATTTTAAACTGCATCCGATAAGAGTTATAGGAATGTTAATCAAAAAAACGGAAACTGTTATAAGGCAGGTTTTCCCTAAAAATAAAATGTGGGAGTTATTGGGCGGAACTCTAATGACAATTTTTGTATGCTTTATATGCTTTGCTTCGGTATTTATATTTTTAAAATACGCCTATCATTTTAACATTTTTTTCGGATTGATTTGTGAAAGCATATTTTGTTGGCTTTTTACAGCTACAAAGTCTCTAAAGACAGAAAGCATGAAGGTATACAGCCAGCTTAAAAAAGGAAATATCGAAGGCGCAAGAAAAGCCGTTTCTATGATAGTCGGAAGAGGTACGGAAAGACTCGATGAGGACGGAATTATAAAAGCTGCGGTAGAAACGGTTGCCGAAAACACTTCCGATGGAGTTATTGCCCCTCTTATTTATATGTTTATAGGAGGAGCGCCTTTGGGGGCTTTGTATAAGGCGGTAAATACGATGGATTCTATGGTAGGCTATAAAAATGAAAAATACCTTTATTTCGGAAGATGTTCAGCCAGACTGGATGATGTTTTGAATTTTATACCGTCAAGGATAAGCGCTATTATGATGATAGCTGCGGCAGGTATGGCAGGTATGGATTTTAAGGGGGCGGTACGTATTTTCAGAAGGGATCGCCTTAAACACAAAAGTCCGAATTCTGCCCAGACTGAGGCTGCTTGTGCGGGAGCGCTTGGAATAAGACTTGCAGGAGACGCATGGTATTTTGGAAAGCTTTATAAAAAAGACTATATTGGCGATCCGATAAAACCCATAAAATGCGAAAATATATTGGAAGTCAATAAATTGATGTATATTGCTGCATTTATTTCTATAGTTCTTTTTACGTCGTTTAAATTAATTATTCTCGGAGGTATGTAATGGAAAAAGTACATGGTGGAGATATATATTCGTATGATACTGAAATGATTGATTTTTCCGCTAACATCAATCCGCTGGGAATGGCTGAAAATATAAAGAAACATATTATTGAAACATTGGATTACGCTGAAAAGTACCCGGATACGGAATACAAAAAGCTGAGAACCGCCATTGCCGAAGTTGAAAATGTTGATTGTCAAAACATTATATGCGGTAATGGTGCGGCAGAACTTATTTTTAACATAGTATCAGCTGTTACACCCCAAAAAGCTGTCTTGATAAGCCCGACATTTGCGGAGTATGAAAAGGCGCTGGATACAGTAAACTGCAAAAAAATATTTTATGAGTTGAAAGAAGAAAATAATTTTGAGGTTTGCAGTGATTTTTTAGACTTTATAAAAGAAGATACGGATATGGTTTTTATATGCCAGCCTAATAATCCGATAGGGAACATATTGACTTATGATTTTATGATTAACATTATTGAAAAATGTCGTAAAAATAATGTTATAGCTGTAATTGACGAATGCTTTTTAGATTTTACAGGTAATGGAAAAGAATATTCTATGGTAAAGCATATTGACGAATATAAAAATATTTTTATTTTGAAAGCATTTACAAAAATGTTTACCGTTCCTGGACTAAGAATAGGGTATGGTATATGCGGAAATATGAGTCTATTGGAAAATATATATTCCGTAAGACAGCCGTGGAATATATCTTCGGTTGCGGAAGAAGCTGCTTTGGCGGCTTGCGGCATATATGATGAAACAGTTGAAAAAACCGTTAAATTCGTAAATTCCGAAAGAGAATATTTGCTTAATGAATTGGAAAGGCTTGGAATAAAATATTTTCAGCCGAAAGCAAACTACATATTTTTTAAGGCTGATGAAGGACTTAAAGAAAAGTTGGCTGAAAAACGTATACTTATAAGATGCTGCGGAAATTATAGGAGCCTTGACGGAAGGTATTATCGTGTAGCGGTAAAAAAACATGAAGAAAATATGAAATTGATTTTTGCTTTGGAGGAATATGTGTGGCAAAGGCAATAATGATACAGGGCACAATGTCGAATGTGGGAAAAAGCCTTATTTGCACGGCTTTGTGCAGGATATTTACACAGGACGGATATAAAGTCGCCCCTTTTAAATCGCAGAATATGGCGCTTAATTCATATATAACGGCAGACGGTATGGAAATGGGCAGGGCGCAGGCTGTACAAGCGGAGGCGGCAGGAAAACAACCTGATGTATGTATGAATCCTATACTTTTAAAACCGACGAACGATAATGGTTCCCAGGTTATTGTTATGGGCAAATCAATAGGAAACATGAGAGCGGCTGAATATTATAAAAATAAACGCAGTTTTATTCCGTATATAACTGAGGCTTATAAAAAACTGGATGACGAAAACGATATTATAGTAATAGAAGGTGCAGGAAGTCCTGTAGAAATCAATTTGAAAGAAAATGATATAGTAAATATGGGACTGGCTAAACTTCTACGTTCTCCTGTGCTGCTTGTAGGCGATATAGACAGGGGAGGCGTTTTTGCCCAACTGGTAGGAACCATGGAACTATTGGAGGCTGAGGAAAGAAATTATGTTAAGGGTATTATAATAAACAAGTTCAGGGGAGATGTAAATTTGCTTACTCCGGGGCTTAAAACGCTTGAGGAATACTGTAAAAAGCCTGTTTTCGGTGTTGTTCCGCATATTGAATGCGATATAGACGATGAGGACAGCTTAAGTGAAAGACTGTTTAGAAATGACATAGACGGAGTTATAGACATAGCTGTAATTAAGTTAAAAAGAATATCAAATTTTACAGACTTTGCGGCTTTGGAGCATATAGACGGAGTAAGTCTGAGATATATTGATAAAGCAAGTAAAATAGGAGAACCTGATATAGTAATAATTCCGGGGACAAAAAATACAGTTGGAGACATGCTTCTGTTAAGACAAAACGGTATAGAGGAGCGTATAAAACAGTTGGCTGAAAAAGGAACCGTGATTTTCGGAATATGCGGAGGTTTTCAAATGTTGGGAAATACTATAGTCGACAGCGAAGGTATCGAAACCGCAGGAACATATCGAGGATTCGGACTTATAGATATGGATACCGTATTTGAAAAAGAGAAGAAAACGAAAAGAGTATCGGGAAGAATAAACAAATTAGACGGAATGCTTAAAAATTTGTCGGATATGGAATATTGCGGATATGAAATACACATGGGAAAAAGCAAAAACGATGATGTCATACTGAGTGGGATAAAAAATGTATACGGAACGTATATACATGGAATATTTGACAAAAAAGATATAAGCGAAGGATTAATAAAATCTGTTGCCGAAATAAAAGGTATCAAAGATTTTAAGGTTCATTCGTCGGATATGGATGAGTATAAAAATCAGCAGTATGATATTCTTGCCGACGGAGTAAGAAAAAGTTTGGATATGAACGAAATATACGGAATTATAAGAAACGGGGTATGATGTTGAAAGGACTTATACATATTTACTGCGGAGACGGAAAGGGAAAAACAACGGCAGCTATCGGTCTTGCCGTAAGGTGTTCAGGCGGCGGGGGAAGAGTGCTGTTTGTTTCTTTTTTGAAAGATAATAAAAGCGGAGAGAGAAATGCGCTTAAAAATACAGAGAACATAGAATTGATTGAAAATCCCGAAAATGTCCCTTTCTATAAATTTATGAACGAGAAAGAAAAGAAATGTTACAATAAATATTGTGCTGATGTTTTATCTGATGTTTCTGAAAAAGCAAGCAAAGGCATATATAATATGCTGGTACTTGATGAAATTATTCCTGCAATGAATAACGGTATTATACCTGAGAATTATGTATTGGATATTATAAAAGAACGACCTGATGATTTGGAGATAATTCTTACAGGCAGAAATCCTTCGGAGAATATTATGGATTCAGCTGATTATATAACGGAGATGAAAAAAATAAAACATCCGTATGATAAAGGAATTACGGCAAGAAAATATATAGAGATGTGAAATTATGAGTATAAGAGAATTGGAAAATATAAAACCATTGGACGCAAAAGCGATGTCCGAAGCGGAAAAACGTTGGCTCTCTGTTGTTAAACCTTTGTTTTCTCTGGGCAGACTGGAGAAAACAATAACCCAAATAGCAGGTATAAAAGGTAAAAGTGACTTTACATTGGATAAGAAAGCGCTTGTTATAATGTGCGCTGATAACGGTGTTGTTTCCGAGGGCATTTCACAGTGTGGAAGCGAGGTAACCGTTACGGTTGCCAAAAGTTTTTTGGAAAAAAAATCTACCGTATGTATAATGGCTGAAAGGGCAAATGTCGATATACTGCCAATAGACGCCGGTATGGCTTCCGATGTGAATGACATACCTAAAATAAAAGTATCATACGGAACAAAAAATATAGCTATAGGGGCTGCAATGAGCCGTGAAGAATGTGTAACAATAATAAAAAGAGGCATAGAATTGGTCGGAAAGCTGAAAAAAGACGGATATGATTTATTATTGACAGGTGAAATGGGAATCGGAAATACAACTACGGCAGCCGCTTCGGCTGCCGTTCTTCTGGAGGCAGAAGCGGAAAAAGTAACCGGTAAAGGTGCTGGACTTGATCATAAAAGATTAATAAAGAAAATAAATGTTGTTAAAAAATCAATTGCAATCAATGCACCTGACCCAAATGACCCTATTGATATAATATCAAAGGTAGGCGGCTTTGACATAGCGGCTATGACAGGGCTGTTTTTAGGAGGAGCAGTACATCGTATACCTGTTATAATGGATGGACTTATATCTTCTGTTGCGGCTCTTTCGGCTGTAAAAATGAACGGATATGTTAAAAATTTTATTATACCGTCGCATCTTTCTAATGAACCTGCCGGAAAAATGATTATGAATAAGCTTGGAATGGAACCTTTTTTAACATGCGGAATGTTTCTTGGCGAAGGAAGCGGAGCAGTTGCGGTAGTCCCTGTTCTGGATATGGCTTTAGATGTCTATAAAAAATTGGGGACTTTTGATAAATGGGAGCATGAAGCTTATAAAATATTGAGGTAAAAAATGGAAGCGATACTTATACGCCATGGAATAACAAATGGTAATATAGAAAAAAGATATATAGGAACTACGGATGAACCTCTCATTGACAGTGAAAAAGAAAGACTGAGAAAAAATATATATCCTGATGCTGACATAATAATCATTAGTCCGATGAAAAGGTGTATACAGACCGCCGAAATCATATATGGCAAATATGATGATATTTTCGACGGACTTAAAGAATGTGATTTCGGAAAGTTTGAGAATAAAAATTATATTGACCTTAAAGATGATGTATATTATCAAAAATGGATAGACAGTGAAGGTAAGCTCCCGTTTCCGAACGGTGAAAATATGAATAGCTTTTCAAAGAGATGTGTTTCAGCTTTCAACAATGCAGTAAAAAAATATAGCTTTGCCGAAAAAATAGCTTTCATTGTACATGGAGGTACAATTATGTCTATAGCAGAACATTATCTTGGCGGCGAATTTTATGATTATCATTTAAAAAACGGCGAATATATGATAATATCATTATAAAAGGACTTTTTATGGTGATTTGGGGGAATAAGATGGATGAGTTAATTATAAGAAAAGCTGTTGAAACCGATATAGATGAAGTAGAAAAAATATATAATGCTGTTTTAGATAAAGAAAAGGATAGCGGCAAAGTATACACCAACTGGCAAAAAGGCCTGTATCCAACAAGAAACGACGCTGTGAAAGCATTTAAAGACGGTACGCTTTATGTCGGTGAGATAAACGGACAGGTTGCGGCATGTGTAAACTTAAACCATATACAGCCTGAAGAATATTTTAAATTGAACTGGTCGATTAAAGCGGATGGAAAAGAAGTTCTTGTTATACACACGCTTTGCATATCGCCTGAGTTCGCCGGCAGAAAAATAGGTGAGAGATTCGTTGCTTTTACCGATAAGTTGGCGTCTGAACTTAAATGCAAGACTATAAGACTTGATACATATGAAGGAAACATTCCGGCAGCTTCGTTGTATAAAAAAATGGGATACAAATATATAGGAAGCGAGGAATTCAATTTTCAAAATGTTATAATGGAAACGCTTATCTGCTTTGATAAAGCGGTTATATGAGAGGAGTTTGAATATGTCAAAAAAAGTAATTCTTGACGTAGATACCGGTTCGGATGACGCCGTGGCAATAATGACTGCGCTTGGCTGTGAAGAACTTGACGTTGCCGGGATATGCT
>URLB01000021.1 GCA_900548595.1 uncultured Eubacteriales bacterium | reverse complement strand
GTGTATTGAATAAGGAAGAGAGCTATGAAAACGAAAGCTTTTCAGACGGACTTCTGGAATATCCTCAGTATACGAGACCGCCGGAATTTTTGGGCAGAACAGTTCCCGATGTGCTTCTTTCGGGACACCATGCAAATATAGACAAGTGGCGAAGAGAGCAGTCGATAATAAGAACATATAAAAAGAGACCCGATTTACTGTCTTCGGCGGAACTTACGGATAAAGAAAAAATGTTTGTTAAAAAACTTAAGAAAGAAGAATAACCATGGATATAAGAATTTTCGGTATTGAGGGAGACTCCATTGTAGACGGACCCGGAATAAGAATGTCCGTTTTTACACAGGGATGTATCCATAACTGTAAAGGCTGCCATAACCCGGAAAGCCATGACCCAAACGGAGGAAAACTGTATGATACTGATAAAATAATAAAACTTGCCTCGGAAAATCCGCTGTATGACGGTGTTACGCTGACGGGAGGAGACCCATTCTATCAGCCTGAGGCATGCGCGGAGATAGCGGAGGGAGTTAAAAAACTCGGTCTTAACGTATGGACGTTTACGGGATATACATGGGAACAATTGACGGACAGCAAAAATGAGGATTTTATGCGGCTTTTGAGAGCTACCGACGTTTTGGTTGACGGCAAGTTTGAAATGGATAAAAAATCTTTGGAACTCAGATTTAAAGGAAGCTCAAATCAAAGAACCATTGATGTACCTGCAAGTCTTGAACAGGGAAAGATAGTATTGTGGGAAGAGAAAACATATTTTTAATAAATTTTAGATAATTTAATTTTTGAGAGGATTGGAATAATGGCATCTACAAGTGTTGAGGCGTTGGAAAAACGTCGTATATTCGGTATAATATCTCATCCTGACGCCGGTAAAACAACTCTTACGGAAAAGCTTCTTTATCACGGAGGAGCAATAAGGGAAGCCGGAACAGTAAAAGCAAGAAAAACAGGAAAATCGGCAAAAAGCGACTGGATGGAAATAGAAAAACAGAGAGGTATTTCCGTTACTTCATCTGTAATGCAGTTTGAATATGACGGAAAGGTAGTATCTATTATGGACACTCCCGGTCATAATGACTTCGGTGAGGATACATACCGTATACTTACGTCCGTTGACAGCGCGGTAATGGTTATAGACGCGGCAAAAGGTGTGGAAACCCAGACAAAGAAGCTTTTTAAGGTTTGCAGTATGCGCCATATACCTATATTTACATTTATTAATAAGCTGGACAGACAGGCAAAAGATCCGCTGGAACTTCTCGAGGATTTGGAGGAAGCACTCGGCTTGCCTTCGGTTGCCGTAACATGGCCCATAGGAAGCGGACAGCTTTTTGAGGGAGTATATAACCGCCTTGATAACTGCGTACTTTTATACAAAAGTAATAAAATGATAGAACTCGGTGATAACGGAGTGTTCGGACCTGAACTTGAGGGTATCATAAGCGACGCTAACCTTGAAATATTGAGAAGCGAAATAGAACTTGTTGACGGAGCAGGCAATGAATTCGATAAAGAGGCTATTGACGAGGGAAAACTTTCTCCTGTATTTTTCGGCTCGGCTCTTGCGGATTTCGGTGTAACAATGTTCTTAAAGCACTTTTTGGAAATGTCGCCGTCTCCCGGAATAAGAAAGACAACTACTGGAGAAGTAAAACCGACGGACGATTATTTCAGCGGATTTATATTTAAGATACAGGCAAACATGAATCCTGCTCACAGAGACAGACTTGCGTTTTTAAGAATATGCTCGGGAGTATTTGAAAGAGGTATGAACGTAACTCTCACAAGAACGGGAAAACAGATGAAACTTTCACAGTCTACACAGCTTATGGCAAACGACAGAGAAACTGTCGACATCGCCTATGCCGGAGACATAATAGGTATATACGATACGGGAAATTATCAGATAGGGGATACATTGACCGATAAAAAAGAAAAGATATTCTTTGAACCTCTTCCTACGTTCCCTCCCGAACTTTTTGCCAAAGTAAGACCAATCGATACTATGAAGGCAAAGCAGTTCCAGAAAGGCGTTGAACAGCTTGCCCAGGAAGGCGCAATACAGGTATATACAAACGAGTATAATGAAGTAATACTCGGCGCCGTAGGACAGCTTCAGTTTGAGGTTTTTGAATACAGACTTCTTAACGAGTACAATTCGGAAATAAGAATGGAACCGCTTGATTATTCCGTTGCAAGATGGGTGCCCGATACTGATAAGGAAAAAATAAAAGATATGCTTAATGCCAGAAGCGCGCTTGCCTTTGACCACTTTATGAGGCCGCTTATTCTTTTTGCAAATCAGTACACATTAAATACATTTATGGAAAAATATCCGGATGTTAAACTTATAGAGGCACATGAAGTTAAGGCATTAGTAGAAGAATAAAATTTGATATTTATAAATACTTAAGAGGAACTTATAGTTCCTCTTTTTTGTTTGCGGATAATTGACACAGGCTGTTTTATGACTAAAATGAAAGTATAGGGGGCGACGTCATAAAAGGAGGCGTTAGTATGAATTATCAAACAGCATTGTTTATTATCTTATTTGCGGCAATGGATATATCTCTGGCTTTTGGAAGCTATTTTGAAGTAAAGGGGAATGAAAAAGCCGCAAAAATTTGGAGCAGTATTTTTTATACGGTAATATTCTTAAATATTTTCAGAGGTTTTCTTGAATATGAAAACATCCCCGATAATATTTTTAAAATAACAATTGTAAGTTCAATAATATTAATTATAGTTATATTTGTATGGAAACATGTATACAGGCTGAGAAAGAGCATTAGGGAAGAAGTAAAGGATAAATCGAATGTAAATATAGAGGGCGAAGCCGATGTCAGCGGAAAAGATATGATTGAATACGCCGTTAAGAAACATAAAAACGAGGTTGCCGAAAACCGTGAGGAATGGGAATTTATCAGATTTATTGTAATAGCGGGAATGATTTTCTTTGCGATTATGTTCGGCGCATACTATTTGAGCCATCATGTTTTGGTAAGATAAATTCATAAAGAAAATAAAAGCAGGAACTAGATTGTTTTTTTATAATAAAACAGACGGATATTATTATCCGTCTGTTTGCATATAATTAATTAATCTTCCATTACAAGTTTATGTTTTACTCTGTCGTGTTCTTCGGCTGTTTTTCCGTTGTTCCATTTGGACATATCGCCTACAAGATAACCGGTAATACGACGTATTCTCTGGAAGTGGGGACCTTCTGCCTCGCTTCTGCCGCATTTTGGACATGTGTCGCCGATAATACCGTTAAAACCGCAGCAAGGGTCTCTATCTACAGGATGGTTTATCGAACCGTAACCGATACCCTGTTCTTTCATGTAGCGAACGACCTTTTCAAATGCGTCGAGGTTCTGTGTAGGGTCGCCGTCAAGCTCCACATAGGAAATATGTCCGCCGTTTGTAAGAGCATGATAAGGAGCTTCCAGCTGGATTTTTTTGAAAGCGCTTATAGGGAAATAAACAGGAATATGGAAACTGTTTGTATAATAGTCTCTGTCGGTAACTCCTTCGATTATACCGTATTTTTCCTTGTCTATTTTTACAAATCTTCCTGAAAGTCCTTCTGCGGGCGTTGCAACGAGTGAGAAGTTCATATGATATTTTTCCGAGAACTCGTCTACACGGTGGCGCATGTGAGCTATTATATCAAGACCGAGGTTTTGGGCAACCTCATTTTCGCCGTGGTGATAGCCTATAAGGGACTTAAGAGTTTCCGCAAGACCTATAAAGCCGATCGATAAAGTTCCGTTTTTAAGTACTTCACGGACTTCGTCGTTTATATCAAGCTTGTCGCTGTCTATCCATACGCCTTCACCCATAAGGAACGGGAAGTTGTGAACTTTTTTCTTTGCCTGTATCTCGAATCTTTCAAGAAGCTGTTCTGCAACAAGGTCGATTTTGCTGTCAAGTTCTTTGAAGAACCAATCGATATTGCCTTTTGATTCGATAGCGATTCTAGGAAGATTTATGCTTGTGAAGCTGAGGTTTCCTCTTCCGTTGGATATTTCCTTTGTCGGGTCGTAAGTATTGCCGATAACTCTTGTACGGCATCCCATATATGATATTTCGGTTTCTGGAGTTCCTTTGTAATACTGGAGATTAAAAGGAGCATCCTGGAATGAGAAGTTAGGGAAAAGTCTCTTTGCGCTGACGCGGCAGGCAAGCTTAAATAAATCGTAGTTAGGCTCGCCCGGATTATAGTTTATTCCTTCCTTAACTCTGAATATCTGTATGGGGAATATAGGAGTTTCACCGTGTCCCAGACCTGCTTCCGTAACAAGAAGTATGTTTTTCATTACCATACGTCCTTCGGTGGAAGTATCCATACCGTAGTTTATTGAAGAGAAAGGAGTCTGTGCGCCTGCTCTGGAGTGCATTGTGTTAAGGTTGTGGATAAAAGCTTCCATTGCCTGATAGGTAGCTTTGTCTGTTTCCTCGGCAGCTTTACGCTTAGTAAACTCAATAACCTTATCGATTTCTTTTTCGTCATAACCTCTATCAAGGAGAAGCTGTTTTTCTCTTTCGTCGTAAACAGGATTTGTATCAAGCTCAGGCTCAAGACCTTCGCCTTTTAAAGTCTCTCTAATATCGTCAACGTCCTTGTCCGTATGTTCTCCGCCGAGAAGCTCAAGGGCATTTCTGAGAAGTCTGAAATAACGTTTTTTATATGTCTTTTTAACGCCGGGGGCAAGACCGTAATCAAAGTTTACGATAGACTGACCGCCATGCTGGTCGTTCTGGTTTGACTGTATTGCTATACATGCAAGCGCCGAATAGCTGGAAATATCGTTAGGCTCACGGAGTACGCCATGACCTGTGGAAAAACCGTCTTTAAAAAGTTTTATTATGTCGATCTGGCAGCATGTAGTCGTAAGCGTATAGAAATCAAGGTCATGGATATGGATATCGCCGTTTCTGTGCGCTTCGGAATGTTTCGGATTGAGCACATACATTTCGTTAAAATGTTTTGCTCCTTCCGAACCGTATTTAAGCATGGCGCCCATGGGAGTATTGCCGTCAATATTGGCATTTTCCCTTTTTATATCGCTTTCTTTTGCGTCCGAGTATGTTATGTCTTCAAATGTTTTCATAAGACGTGTATTCATGTCTCTGACGCGTGTTCTTTCAGCTCTGTAAAGAATATAGCTTTTAGCTGTATTCACATATCCGTGTGATATAAGCACACTTTCAACATTGTCCTGTATCTGTTCAACTGTAGGAGTTTCTATTCCGGCAGACTCAAGGATAGTAGCTACTTCACCGGCAAGCGAAAGACATGTTGCGTTATCCTTTGTGCCTGTTGTTGCGCCGAAAGACTTGTTGATTGCGCTTGCTATTTTATTGATGTCAAAATAAGCGGTACGACCGTCTCGCTTTTTTATTGTTGTAATCATATTGTTTCCTCCTAAATATCCCCTATATACAACTATATATAGGGGTTAAAGAATGTCAGTGTCAACATCTAGTATTCTACATCGGCATAAAATAATAGTCAATATGCACTATAGCCAAAATAGAAGCAGTAATAATACTAAATTTTCGGGAGCAAAAATTTTTATGGAGACTTTCTGCTGTTTTAAACAAAAAGAGGTTATTAATATATGCGACGGTTTCCGTTTTGGATATGTAAACGATTTGGTAATAGACCTGTCGTGTGGAAAAATAACGGATATTATAATACCGGTTCAAACAAAGAACGGATTATTTTTTTCGAAGGATAAAGAATATCGTATACCATGGTGCGCCATAAAACGCATAGGAAAAGACATTATTCTTGTTGAGGCTGATACTCATGCGGTATGCGTCAGAAAAAATTGAGTTAAAATTTACCAAACAGATTGACCGAAATTGAAGAATCCAGTATGATAAAGAAAGAGGGCGATAAAAATCAAGGGGGTAGAAGCATGAAATGTCCTTTTTGCGGATATGAAGATACAAAGGTTGTCGACTCAAGAGCTCAGGATGACAATACGGTAATAAAAAGAAGAAGGCTTTGCGAAAAGTGCGATAAAAGATTTACGACATACGAGAGAGTGGACACTGTACCGCTTATAGTAGTGAAACGCGACGGTACAAGAGAAGTTTTCGAGAAAAATAAAATATTAAACGGAATTGTAAAGGCATGTAACAAACGCAATATTTCCATGGGACAAATGGAAGCGCTTGTGGATGATATTGAAAATGTTATAATGAATTCCCAGTCAAAGGAAGTTTGTTCGGAGGAACTTGGAAATATGGTTATGGACAGACTTAAAAATCTTGATGAAGTCGCTTATGTAAGATTTGCGTCTGTGTACAGGCAGTTTAAAGACATAAATACTTTTATGGAAGAATTGAATAAGCTTCTTATGGAGAAAAAGGGAAAATGATAAAAATAAGTCCGAGCAAAAATGCTCGGACTGTTTTTATGTATTAATTATCCTTTATTGCCTGACCGTGAGGAATATGGTTGGCTATCTTTTTGTAAATTAAAAATGTAATAAGAGAGTTTACACCGGCCTTTATTGCGTTAAAAGGTATTATAATAGGTACAATCATTGCCATAACTACGTCTCTGGGGGTACCCATAAATATAGGTGTAAATACGATATTCCATATACACATCATAAGTACCATTATAATTGAACCGACTACAAGAGCCTTTACAGCCGACTTTTTGTTTCTGTGATTTTTATACATGTTTCCCGCAACTATCGTAAAAAATCCGGTTGCGAATATATGCATCATAACGCCTATTATTCCGCTCTGTGCGCTGACTGTAAATCCTTGTATGAAAGATACGATGACCGTAAGTATGAAACCGCTTAACGGACCGTATAAAAACGTACAAATAAAGATCGGAATGTCCGCTGGGTCATATTCAAGAAACGAAGCGGCCGGGAATATAGGGAAGTGTATAAGATAGACCAGTATTATAGATACTGCCGCCATCATTCCCATTGTAGTAAGTTTTCGAAGTTGTGATGATCTTTCCATTTTTTAAAGCCTCCTAAAAATAAATTATGCTGTAAGATATTATGTTTAGAGCTAAAAAACGCGCCCGAAAGTTTTCAGGCGCGCGAAAAGACAGAACATATTCAAGTTCCTTTATCCGGACTATACCGTCGGTTCGGGAATCTAACCCAAATCAGCCAAATGGCTCTCGGACTCAAGCGTCAGCGCGCTTTTTACCGCCGGTGAGGAATTCCACCTCGCCCTAAAACTGATATAAGTATAGTTCTGTTTTTTAATAATGTCAATAGAAAGATATACATTTACAGCAGTAACACCCAAGCGCAGATTTTAAAGCAACCGTTGATATAGAGTGTAATGCCGACCGTGTTAAGAAAAATTTTCTTAACCGTCAAATAATAAAGGCTTTATAAATTTCGGAATTTTGATTTTTATTCTTCAATCTGTCTCTTTTTAAAATCAAACATAGCTTTGGCTTCGTATATTTTCTGAACCGTACCGCACCCGAATATTATACCGACGATTGAAACGGCAGTGAGACAGATATATTTTACTATTTTTGTTATATCAAGATTATATGGATTCATACACATTCTCCTTCCTTTTTTATAGTATATATCATAAATTTTTAATTATCAATATTTATCAACGCATTGAAAAAAGCAAGAGGAGAGTATATTATTTTAATAATAAATATAATAAAGACAGGCTGAGAAGCGTACGTTTCTTGACAAAAAGTTATATAAGTGCTAATATTCACCGGGATAAATAAAATTAAGTGGGAGAAAACGGTTATGACTGAGAAGATATTAGTAGTTATCGATATGCAGAATGATTTTATCAACGGTTCGCTGGGAACACAGGAAGCTCAGGAAATTGTAAAAAATGTTGTAAATAAAATAGGAGAATATGAACCTGAAAATATATATGCAACAAGAGATACTCATTTTGAGGACTATCTGAATACAAGTGAAGGTAAAAATCTGCCGATAGTACACTGTGTGAAAGATACATACGGCTGGCAGATAAGGGAAGAAGTAGCGGAAGCTATGGGAGATGTAAAAATAATAGATAAGCCTTCATTCGGAAGCACGGATCTTGCGGATGTTATTTTTGCCAGAAATGATAAAAATCCGGTTGAAATAGAATTGGTCGGTCTTTGTACTGATATTTGCGTTGTATCAAACGCTCTTTTACTTAAGGCGAAAATGCCGGAAGTGAAAATTTCCGTAGATCCTTCATGCTGTGCCGGAGTAACTCCTAAAACACATGAAGCTGCGCTTGAAACAATGAAGATGTGCCAGATAAATATTTTAGACTGAATATCGATTTAACGACGGCTGTTCATACTTGTTTATGGACAGCATTTTTCTTTTTAACAGATGATATTTTATATACAAAACATAATTAATATGATAATGATTTGCTAAAATTGGTAAAATTAAATTTAGTTTACAAAAAATTAGATTTGGGATTGTTTCCTGACATAAAATGTATTAATATTATCTATATATAGGAATTTTTTACGTTCCGTTGGGAGGGTTTATATATGAAAACTTTTGGAAAGATTTTAATTACCGGAGCGGCTGCGGCTGTTATGTCGGTTTCAGTATATGCTAACGAAGTTTCTGATTCATATGCAAGAATATTTGTAAACGGAAATGAAGTAACAGACGCCTCGGCAAAGACTTATGACGGATATACAATGGTTCCGATACGTTTTGTTGCCGAAAAGCTGGGATGTCAGGTTGTATGGGATGATGTGCTGAGTACAGCTACGGTAAAAGACGATAACAGGGTTATTTCTTTTACAAACGGCGTAAAGACAATGATAGTTAATGATGAAATAAAGGAAATACCGGTTTCACCGGTTATAGAAGACGACAGGGTATATGTTCCTCTCAGAGCGTTATCGGACGGTCTGGATATAGATATTACATGGAATGAAATGACAAAAACCGTATCGATTTATTCTGCGTCTGCGGCTAAAGCGGAGTATAACAGCGACTATTCGGAAGCTCCCGAAGCAGTGCTGAAAACCGTTTACATGAAACCTGATGAGGATATTGTAATTCCGCTTAATTGTGATCCTACGCGAGAGATAGAAGCTGAAATTGATGAGGATAAAGAAAAAATCTGTGAAGTAACAGAGGGATATTATGAAGGCAAAAAGGCTCTTTTTATCCGTTCCGGGGAGAGAGGAACTGCCGGAATAACATTGTATTATAAAGGATTTTCGTCTACAAACAGTCCTAAAACACATGTAAACGTCAGAGTTGTTGAGAGAAAGGAAAAAGCTCTTACGGCATTTAACGATATGCTCAAGGAAAAGGAGCTGTACTACAAAGATATTATTAAAGAAATAGAAGAAAACCAAAAATCTATTGAATCGGAAAACGGATTATTTGTATATGACAGAAGCAATGATGAGTATGAAAACCTGTTTGTCGGAGATGAAGGTATGCTTATAATCCCTGTGGATTACAACAGAGAAGCGAGCGGAAATTTTGATATTGCATATGATATGTCAAGCGCTGTTGAATGTAAATGGGGCGTATATGAGGGGAAAAGCGCTGTAATGATAACAGCCGATAACTATGCATACGTTCCGGTAAGAATATCGTTTACGGAAAATAACAGCGGAAAAGTAACATTTACAGTTACTGATAAGGACGTGTCCAAAGAAGAAGTGCCTGTGGTAAATAAATACGGTGATAATGATGTTAATATGACTGAATGGGATTTCTCTGTGCGTTCAATAGCTGAAAGTTCTCAGGAACTTAAAACAAAGGTATCGCTTACAAAGGACAGATTGGTTTATATTAAATAAAACAATAAACAGTAAAAATCGGCTTATTTTATAAGCCGATTTTTTTAGGTTTGAACGATTCGTTACTTACAAACGAAGAGGTCGAAGTAATTATTGTTTGACCCGTGTTTTTTGAAATGCCAGTGGCAGTCATATTGATTATACGTTTTCCCCAAGACTCGATTTTTGCTGTTACAAGAAGAGTATCGTCCTTAAATATGGGGTTAATAAAATTTGTTGTCATTGTAATTGTCGGGGGGATGATTTCACCGCCGCATAAACTGAAAACAAGCATTCCGTAAGCTATATCTATTGCTGTGCATATTATTCCTCCTATCATAGCTCCGTTTGGATTAAGTTCTTTTTCAAGAACTGGAAAGGAAATAGTTATGGTTTTATCCTCCGGGGAAAAAGCATAAAGATCACTTTCCATCTGCACTGAAAAAGGAACTTCACTTCCTCTGCTTTTTTCAATAGCTCTGAGGGCTTCGATTTTTTGTTTGATTTCATTAAACGATGTATTGTTACAATTATCCATTTTTAACCACCTTGTCGATTTTTATTACAGAAAAGTTTATCATTATTTGAATCTTGTAACAAGTATAAATTTACTAAATAGTCGCAATAATAGCACTGAGGTGAATGATGATGATAACAAAAGAATATGAAAAGGTTGGTAAAATAACGGAAATTTCCGAGGCGGTAAGGCTGCATTATCTAAATGAGGATAAGTTTAACACAAATCTTATTTCGATTGTTTGGACAATACCTGCAAAGAGAGAAACGGCAACACTTACAGCTCTCATAGCGGAGGCTCTCAGGCTCGGGGAAAACGGAGACAGAGCGTTACTGGAAGAAAAACTGTCGGAAATGTACGGTGCGGTATTTGATTCATTTGTAATCCAAAAAGGAGGAAGGCAGCTTCTGACACTTAATATTGAATGTGTTTCAGACAGTGCGGCAGAAGAAAAGGTTTTTAAAAATGCGGTTTCTCTTATACGAAGAACGATAGAAAGCAAAATTACAGAAAAAGCTCTTATGCAGGCTAAAAGCAGATTAAAAAATACGCTGCTTGAAAAAAATGATTCCTCAGCGCAGTATGCCGTTGAAAGGTTGATAGATATAACGTATCCCGACGACGCTTTTTCCGTACATTGCGGAGGATATGCGTCAGATATAGACGATATATCTGTCAGAGAACTAAACGAAATGTTTGTTCAGCTTAAAAAATCAGCGCATACCGATATTTTTATAAACGGAGAAGTAGACTATGACATTGCTGTCGAAGCGGCGAAAAGTTTTATAGGAAGAAGAAATAACGTGGAGAAACTTCCTATAGATGAAATTAAAGAAATCGGCGGTACGGCTGAAAAAGCAGAAAAAAGAAATATAGGACAGAGCAGAATAGCCATGGCTTATACTTCCGAACTGAAATCATGGGGTAAGGAATGGTGTATCGGTCTTGTCTTGAGAGAAATACTCTGCGGTTCGGGATCGTCTGTTCTTTATGACAGCGTAAGGCAGGAAGAGGGATTATGCTATTATATCGGCGGACGTCTTATGAGATTCAGAATGTTATATGTAATTGACGCGGGAGTATCTGCCGGAAATGAGAAAAAGACAGTTGAACTTATTGAGAAAGGCATAAAAAATTTATGCGTGAATGAAGATAAATTAAATTATGCAAAAAAAGTTGTGGAAAGAGACTTTAAAGCGGCTGAAGACAGAAGAAGCGGAGTAGTTAATGAAAAGCTTAATGAAATGCTTCTAGGCGTTACAATAAATCATGATATTCATAAAGATTTAGAAGGCATAACCGTTAAAGATATAATAGAGGCAGCTAACGGACTGAAGAAAAAAGGAGTATTTATAATAGAGGCTGAATAATACGGAGGTACTGAAATGAACGTAATGCTTAATTGTCCGTCCGGATGCGAGACAATACATCACAGATTGAAATGCGGAGCGCAAATTTATATTATTCCCAAAAACAGGAATATAAGCGTCGGAGCTGTCGTAATAGGTTACGGAGCGGCTGACAGGGAATTTTATTATGAAAATAAATATTATAAAGTACCGTATGGAACAGCACATTTTCTTGAACACCAGATGTTTGAACAGCCTGAGGGAAATATAATGGAAAGGTTTGCCGAGCTGGGAGCTGAAGCGAACGCATTTACCGACAGCGGAAAAACGGTATATTATTTCAAAACAGCGGAAAATTTTATAGAAAATTTTCGAGCTTTATTGGATTTTGTAGAAACTCCGTATTTTGAGAAAACCAGCGTGGAAAATGAAAAGAGTATAATTAAAAATGAAATAGCCATGTATGATGATGAGCCGGAATGGAAGACATTTTTTACGGCTTTAAAAAATTTATGGCCGGAAAGTCCCATGGCACAGGAAATAGCCGGCAGCGCCGAAAGTGTAGAAAAAATAAATGCGGATATACTTTACGCCTGCCACAAAGCGTTTTACACACCCGAAAATATGACGATAATATGTGGCGGAGACGTATGTGCAGACGAGATTATGACAGAGGCTGATAAAATACTAGGAGGAGCTACCGTACAAACTGCAAAAACAGCTTATATGGATACAGAGCCTGTCGGAGGATTTACCGAAATCAATATGGATATAAAGGTTCCGAGATTCAGTTTGGTTTATCCGATTAATATTAACGGAAATAGAACTGAAAATATTTTTTCACTTAAACTTGCGGCAGAGGCCATGTTCGGAGAAAGTTCCGGAATGTTTAAAATGCTTTCTGATGAGGGAATAATGAGCGATGTTCCGTCAGTTGAGATTTATGAGCATAAAGGATTAGCATATATGTCGGTGAGCGGAATAGCAACTGAACCTAAAAAAGCTGTTGAAGCAGTGCAGAACACAGTCATTGATATAAAATCAAGAGGCGTAGACAGACGTACTTTTGAAAGGCTTAGAAAAAAACTTTCAGGAGAGTTTATTAAAATGGCGGATGACTGTGAACAGGCCGTTATGACGCAGGCGGAGTTTAGAGAAAAAAGCTTGGCAGAGACGGCAAAAACAGTAAGGAATTTAAAATATGAAGACTATGATATTTCTTCAATAGGGACAAATGCAGGGATATGTGTAGCAAACGGAGAGTAAATTATCTTGATATAAAAATTATGCTGTGATAGAATGTTCCATAATAATTTTTTATGGAGGTTTTGATATGCCTGAAATATGGTTTCCCAATCTCGGTATTGAGATAGATAAACTGGGCAGAGTAGCTTTTACGATTTTCGGACTGGATGTATATTGGTATGGGATTTTTATAGGAGCGGCAATAATCCTGGGAACATATCTCGCTATGCGTTATATGAAAAAAATAGGCGGAAATCCGGACGATATACTTGATTTTATGCTGTATGGCGTTATATTTTGCATAATAGGCGCCAGACTGTATTATGTTATATTCAGCTGGGATATGTATAAGGATAACCCCATGGATATATTTAATCTTCGTGAAGGCGGACTTGCCATATACGGAGGAATAATAGCGGCTGTTATTTTCGGTATTTTTTATGTTAAAAAAAGAAAACTCAATTTTTGGGATATGGCGGATATTATGATTCCTTCGGTTCCGTTGGGACAGGCTATAGGAAGATGGGGAAATTTTTTTAACAGAGAGGCATTCGGAGGATTTACCGACGGCTTATTTGCAATGAGATATAAACTGTCGCAGGTCTCACCATCAAATTTAACCGAAGATATACTTCAAAATACTATTGTTTCCGGTGGAGTAGAGTATATACAGGTTCATCCTACATTTTTATATGAATCGTTGTGGAATATAGGAGTATTTGTGCTTCTGATTATTTTAAGAAAGAGCGGAAAATTTAAACAGGGAATATTTGCATGGTATCTGATTCTTTACGGAATAGGAAGATTGTGGATAGAAGGTCTGAGAACCGACAGCCTGTATCTGTTCGGAAGCGGCATAAGGGTAAGCCAGGCGCTCAGTGCGCTTATGATTGCGGCAGGCATAGTTATGGTAATATGGTTTAGAAGAAAAAATGCGGTGAATACCGAAGAAAATAAGGGCTAAATCAAGTAAAATATCGAATTCAAATATGACTAAAAAACAGCTTTTAGGGGCTGTTTTTTTTATCCAAAAAATAATTTACTTAGTATTGTAATTTACATAAATATTCTTTATAATGGTGATAAGTGGTGTTAAGTGGTAGAAAGTAGAGCAAAAGTGAATTGTTTTGGCATGATTGTGCCAAATTATAAAACCGGGAGGTGAGATGAAATGTTTATAGGCGAGTATTCACATAGTCTGGACGCAAAGGGCAGACTTATTGTGCCTGCCAAATTCCGAGAAGGACTCGGAGAACATTTCATCGTAACCAAAGGTATAGACAGATGTCTGTATATATATCCAAGGACTGAATGGGAGGCTTTTGAGGCAAAACTGAGAGAACTTCCGTTGGCAAACGCAGACGCTCGCCGATTCACAAGATTTTTCCTTTCGGGGGCTGTTGAATGTGATGTTGATAATCAGGGAAGAATAATAATCCCTCAGAGTTTGCGTAATTATGCCGGACTGGTTAAAGAAGTCGTATCGGCAGGAGTAGGAACTCGTATAGAGGTTTGGGGTAAAGATAAGTGGGATACGGAATGTGATCCCGATAAACTTGACGACAGTATTGTCGAATCAATGGGATTGTTCGGAATATAAATTTAGGAGTGGTCGTAAGTGGAGTTTAATCATGTGTCGGTTCTTCTGCATGAAGCTGTAGACGGATTAAATATTAAACCGGACGGCATATATGTCGACGGAACGTTAGGCGGCGGGGGGCATAGCCTGGAAATAGCAAAAAGGCTTAACAAAGGAGGACATTTGTACGGAATAGACCGTGATACCGACGCCATTGAGGCAGCCACGGAAAGACTTAAAGACTATTCGGACAGATTTAGCGCAGTACACGGTAACTTTTATAATGCCGCAGAGATACTGGACAAACTCGGCGTTGACAAAATAGACGGGCTTATTTTAGATTTGGGAGTTTCCAGCCATCAGCTTGACGAGGCGGAAAGAGGTTTTTCCTATATGCAGGACGCTCCGCTTGATATGAGAATGGACAGGCAGGCCGACTATTCGGCTTGGAACGTTGTAAATGAAAAAACAGAAAAAGAACTTAATGATATTATTTTTAAATACGGTGAAGAAAAATGGGCTAAAAGAATAGCTCAGTTTATTGTTGAGGAAAGAAAGAATAAACCTATAGAAACGACGGGAGAACTGGTGGAAATTATAAAAAAAGCAGTTCCTAAAGGCGCGAGGCGCGACGGTCCGCATCCGGCAAAACGTACGTTTCAGGCCATAAGAATTGAAGTTAACGGAGAACTTGCCATACTTGACAGGACTGTTGACAGCATTACGGAAAAACTTAATGAGGGCGGAAGAATATGTATAATAACATTCCATTCGCTTGAAGACAGAATAATAAAAAACGCCATGAGAAGACATGAAAATCCATGTACGTGTCCGCCGGAATTTCCTGTGTGCGTATGCGGAAAAACAGCAGACGGTAAAGTGATAACAAGAAAACCGATACTGCCCTCAAAAGAAGAACTGGAATTTAACCCGAGGGCAAGAAGTGCAAAGCTTAGAATTATGCAAAAAATATAACCTATAGGGAGAGCGGAATAAATGGTATATTCAGGAAATGAAATTTCTTTTATGGACTATACAAAGGGAAAACGTTATAATGACTACGGTACATATAACTATGGTTCAGCCGCTTATGAAATAGACTTTGAAAAAAGAAGAAAAGAAGAACAAAGAATTGCTCTTGAAGAAGAAAAAAGAAGAAAACATGCAGTTAGGGTGAGAAACGAAAGAAGGCTTAATATACTTCGTTCAGTACAGCTTATTGCCGCGTCGGGCGTATTCTTTTTCGGCTGCGTTCTTACAATAACAGCTGTTTCTTCGGTTACGGAAATGCGTTACCGCATTACGGAACTTAAGGAAGAATTAAACACAATTCAGAATGAAAATATTGTATTGGCTTCGGAAATAAGCGATACTATCAATCTTGACTACATAGAGGAAAGAGCGGTAAACGATTTAGGAATGACAGAACCTCAGGAATATCAGATTAAAACAATAAGCGTTCCGGAACAGAGTTATACAGTACAGTATAATGAAAGCAAAAATGAAATGCCGGAAGTAAACGCCGAACTTTTGAAAGAATTTTTCTTCAAAAGCAATTAAGGAAACGGAATGATGAGTATTGAGTAAGAAAAGACGAATTTATAATAAAAGGATAATCCGACAAAGGCTTGTCCTTTTTATTATGACAGGTATTTTGGCTCTTCTTATAGGCAGAATAGCCTATCTTAAAGTAGTAAAAGGAGAAGAGTACGAGGGGATAGCAAAAACACAGCAGACAGAGGACTTTGATAATACGATTGTTGCCAACAGGGGTTCGATAGTTGACAGAAACAATCAGGCGTTTGCAGTATCAACACGTGTTTATGACTTGGCGCTTGATGTCAGGGTATTGGTAAAATACTATGACAGCGCAGAGCAGGAAAAAACGATCTCTACGCTTGCCGGAATAGATTATCTTAACCTTGATTATGCAACTTTAAAATCATATATCACAGTTGACGCAAACGGAGTACCTGCGGCAGATACGCATTGGAAAGTGTTGGCGAAAAAGCTTACAAGAGAACAAAAAGAGGAAATAGAAGCTCTCGGCTTAAAGGGCGTTGTATTCGGAGCGGATACAAAAAGAAGTTATCCTCTGGGAACGGTAGCGTCGGACGTTATCGGTTTTATAAGAGGAGATAGCTCGTGGGGACTGGAAAACGAATATAATACGGTTCTTTCTGGTGTAAACGGAAGAGAGTTTAAAACGTATGACGGCAGTTCGTCGGCTGTTGTACAAACAATTGACGCAAAGGACGGATCTACCGTTGTAACGACTTTGGACTATAATATTCAGCAGTATGCGGAACAGGCTGTAGCAAAGGCGGTTGAGGAGTACAGTCCGGAACACGCCGCAGTATTGGTTATGAATCCGAATACGGGTGAAGTATACGCTATGGCGGATTCTCCGTCATTTAATGCCAATAGCCCTTCAGACCCAACGACCGTTAATACAAGCGATGAGTTTAAAGCAAGCTGGGACGCAATGACAAACGAGGAGCAGCTTGAATATCTTATGAAAAGCTGGCGTAATTTTAACATTTCCAATACGTTTGAGCCAGGTTCCATATTTAAACCGATGGTTGTTGCAGCTGCCCTTGAGGAAGGTATTATTTCCGAAACAGATACTTATGTATGTAACGGAAAGAAAACAGTTTACGATAAAACTATAGGATGTTGGCAGCGTTCCGGTCATGGAACCGAAACTTTGGAAGATGTTCTTGCAAATTCGTGCAACGTCGCAATGATGGATATAGGAGAAAAAATGGGCAGAAGCCTGTTCTATAAATATCAGAAAGATTTCGGTTTTGGTGAACTGACGGGAATAGATTTACCGGGCGAGGAAGGTACGGGTTCAACGATAATGTATGCGGAAAACGCTATCGGCCCTGTTGAACTTGCGACTATGAGCTTCGGTCAGTCATTTAACTGTACGGCTATCCAAGTTCTTACTGCATTTTCAGCTGTTATAAACGGCGGAAATCTTATGCAGCCTTATGTTGTTTCAAAAGTTATAGATTCTGACGGAGAAATAGCATATGAAAAGACGCCTACGCTTGTAAGAAAGGTTATAAGCGAAGAAACAAGCAATACTGTAAGAGGATATTTGAGAACGGTTATTGACAGCGGTACAGGTAAAAAAGCCAAAATAGACGGATATGCTATCGGCGGTAAAACAGGTACTGCTCAGCAGTCTGTACGTTCTATGGAAAAGTATACCGTAACATTCGTAGGTTTTCTTCCCGCTGATAATCCGGAAATAATAGCAATAGCAATACTTGACAGACCTTCGGTGTATACAGAGGGTTCCACGTCGGCAGCCCCTATGCTTAAGGGACTTTTGGAAAACATTATAAAATACCTCGGTATACAGAAAACCGAAAATGTAGACGAGTCTGTTAATGCGGAAAAAGGAACTGTAGTTTTAGATGACCTTACGCAATATACTACAAACGAAGCAATAACATATATGGACATGAAAAATCTCAATTATCAAATTGTCGGAGAGGGAAGCGTGGTTACAAGCAGTGCGCCCCATGCAGGTACGGAAGTTGAGGAATGGTCTACAATAATTATGTATGTTACCAAAGGCGAAAATGATGATAATATGACTCAGACGCCCAGCGTATTGGGATTGACCTATGACGAGGCGGTACAGGAAATAATGAATTCGGGTTTATCGGCTGTTGTTGAAGGCGATGAAAAGGGAGTTGTTGTAAACCAGAATCCTAAAAAAGGAGAGTATGTTGTAAAAGGAAGCGATGTTACGCTTACATTTGAAGTTAAAGAAGGAAGCGCTGAGACGCAAACTCAAAGCACAGAGCAGAATGGGGAAAGCCAACCGACAGAAGCAGCCGCAACTCCTTCGACTAAAAATGTGATACCTACAACTAAATCAAAAACCGGAAAAGTAGTTTCATGATAAAAATGCGGATAAAACTTTTAAGTTTTATCCGCATTTCAGTTATACACGTTAAAAAATTTACAGAATATTAAACAACCATTATTAAAGTTCCGACGCCTATAAGTATACAGCCTATCAAAGACTTCGGAGTAAAATCCTCATGCAAAAAAATAAAAGCAAGTATCAGCGTAATAACAACACTCAGTTTGTCAATAGGCACAACCTTAGAAGCTTCGCCAAGCTGCAAAGCTCTGTAGTAGCACAGCCAAGAAGCGCCTGTGGCCAATCCCGATAAAATAAGGAAAATCCAGCTTTTTCTGCCTATTTCGCTTATTCCGCTTTGAGCATGAGTAAGAAATACCATACCCCATGCCATAACCAAAACAACAACCGTTCTGATTGCCGTAGCAAGATTGGAATTGACTCCTGCTATACCTATTTTTGCGAGTATAGATGTCAGGGCGGCGAATACTGCCGACAGTAAAGCAAATATTATCCACACTAATATCACCTTCTTTAAACGCTGTCTGTGGACATATTAAAAATTATATCACATATTCCGATTAAATAACTAATATTTTACTTATCGAACTCATTTTAATTTCAGTTCTGCAAAAACTAAATTCGGTCTGTTATTAATTCTTATGGGAATTATACTGTTACCGATACCTCTGCTTACAATCATGCTTGTGGTTTCTTCTGTATATAAGCCGGAGTCATATTTTGGAAACAGACCTTGATTTGGAGCAATAAGGCCGCCTATAAAAGGAAGGCGGAATTGACCGCCGTGAGCATGTCCGCTGAAAACCAAATTTATCTCATATTCGGAATACAGTTCAAACAGTTCGGGTCTGTGTGATAACAAAATTGTATAATTGCTGCCTGCCGCTTCTTTCAAATGTTTTAACGAACCGGTTATATCTCTTCCGCCGGAAAAACTCGGATCGGATAACCCCAAAACATATATTTTTTGACCGTTTTTATCAATTACCGAATAATCGTCCTCTAAAACGGTTATACCGACATTTTTTAAAGCTTTTTTAAAGTCGTTATATTCATTGACGGAAGCTTCGTGGTTTCCGTTTACATAAAAGCATGGCGCTATTTTTGAGGCAGCTTCCGCGAAGTTTATAGCGACAGCCGTATCCGTATTATT
>URLB01000020.1 GCA_900548595.1 uncultured Eubacteriales bacterium | reverse complement strand
CGAAGAAATAAAAAAAATACTGTCTATGGGAAATATAGCGGTTATAGCCGATGAAAAGGCGAAAATCATAAAAGCTTTGAAGCCCGAGGCAATTGTAGACGCCATATTGGCAAAGGAAAATCTCGGAACGAAAATAGATGACGCGCCGATTGTCATAGGCGTGGGACCGGGATTTACGGCAGGAGTCGACTGTCATGCCGTTATAGAGACCAAAAGAGGGCATTACTTGGGAAGAGTTATAAAAAACGGCTCTGCCGCGGCAAATACGGGAGTGCCCGGAAATATCGGAGGATATACGACAGAGAGGATAATAAGAGCGGTAAAGGACGGAGCTTTCGACCCTGTGTGTGAAATCGGCGATACGGTTAAAGAAGGACAGACAGTTGCGTATATAGACGGAGAAGCCGTTAAATGCAGTATAGGCGGCGTTTTAAGAGGGATATTGCCAAAGGGAACGCCCGTTTATAAAGGCATGAAAAGCGGAGACGTAGACCCAAGGTGCGTAAAGGAACATTGCTATACGGTTTCGGATAAAGCTCTTGCCGTAGGGGGCGGAGTTCTTGAAGCCATATTATCTTTTCGGGAGGGATAAAAATGGATGATATTAAACTTACGAAGCTTGCAAAATGCGCAGGGTGCGGGGCGAAAGTCGGAGCAGGCACACTGGCAAAGCTTTTGGAGGATATAAAAGTTCATAACGACCCGAATCTTTTGGTTGGATTTGATAAAAGCGACGATGCTTCGGTTTATAAAATAAGCGACGATATTGCCGTTGTGCAAACTGTGGACTTTTTTCCTCCCATTGCCGACGACCCGTATTTGTTCGGACAGATAGCTGCGGCAAACGCCATGTCGGATATATACGCCATGGGAGGAGAGCCTAAGCTGTGTCTTAATATAATGGCTGTACCGCAGGATATGGAAAAGGAACATGTACATTCCATACTTAAAGGCGGATATGATAAAGTATACGAGGCAGGAGCCCTTATAACGGGAGGACACTCTATATTTGACGACGAGCCAAAATACGGATTGGCAGTAACGGGATTTATACATCCCGATAAAATACTGAAAAATGCAGGCGCCAAGCCGGGAGACGAGCTTATTCTGACAAAACCCATAGGAACGGGCATTATAACGACCGCCGCAAAGGCAGGAATGGTTGACGATAAAACTTTGGGCAACGTATTAAAGCAAATGGCAACGCTTAATAAACAGGCGAGGGATATTATGATAAAATACGATGTCCATGCCTGCACGGACGTAACGGGATTCGGACTTATGGGACATCTTTTGGAAATGACGCAAGGTTCGGAAGCTGCCGCGGAAATATATACGGACAATATGGAATTTGTAGACAGAGCGGAAGAAATGGCTGAAATGGGTATACTCCCCGAAGGACTTTACAGAAACAGAAATTATGCCGAAAACTATGTCGACGGAGGAAATGTTGCGCTTAAAATACAGGATATGCTGTACGACCCACAGACGTCGGGCGGACTTTTAATAGCCGCAGCACCCGACAGCGGTTTATTTGAGGAAATAAAGAAATATATACCGAGAGCCGCAAAGATAGGTAAGATAACGGAATATAAAGACGGAGCGAGAATAAAGCTTGTTTAAATATGCGGAAATAAATCAGGACGGTATGAATTTACCGTCCTGATTTTCGTTATGTATTCGATTTTAGTGTATATCTCCATTTCGGATTAAAGTATGTAAGGATAGTCGTTTTTGATTGTAAGTATCAGTATTTCTATATTTTTATCCAGACTATTATCCTTTGAAAGGTCATAGTCGTGTACAGTATTATCAAGTCTTACTCTGAAAAGATTTTCTCTGAGAGGTACAAAACCGTTGTTTGTACTTTCGGAAAATTCCTCAACGGTACTGAAAAGAGTAAATTTGTCTTTATAAGGGGCGCTGCTGTAAGGGCAGAAAGTTTCACAGTTTCCACATTCGTTACAGAGGCTGTCTATATGGACTATTTGCGCTCCCATTCCCTTAGGATGTATAACAATATTCGCTCTGTTAGGACATACGTCTACGCAGTTTTCACATACGATATTGCATGAGAGACATCTTTCACTCTCACGGCCCGACGGAGTTTTAAGCACGCCTTTTTTGGAAACGGCGTTTTCTTTGCAGGAAAGCATATTTTCCGTGATGTTTGCGGAAATTCGGTTTTCTGTTATGGCTTCGCAAAAAGCCTTTGCATCGGCAATACATTCAACTACTGTCGAAGGACCTCTCAATGCGTCCCCGGCAACGTATACATTATTTATATTTGTTTTAAATGACGGACGGCCTTTTTTATCTGTTTCTATACCCTGAGATGTGAAGAATTCGCTGTCAACGCTTTCTCCCACGGCGGCTATAACCGTATCGGCTTTTATGTTTATCAGTTCGTCCGTTTCAACGGGACTTCTTCTTCCGCTTTCATCGGGTTTGCCAAGTATCATTTTTCTTGCGGTCAAAACTCCGTTTTCATGTTTTACGGGGGCGGCAAGTTCCAAAAATTCAATGCCTTCACCGACAGCCATGGAAAGTTCCTCCTCATCGGCAGGCATGTATTTTTTGGTGCGTCTGTATACAATAGTAACGTTTTCAACGCCGCAGACCCTTTTTGCGGCTCTTGCCGCGTCCATGGCGGTATTTCCTCCGCCTATGACGGCTACATTTTTTCCGATGTTTATATTTTCACTTGATTTGAGCCTTTTTAAAAAGTCTATTACGTTTAACGTATTTCCGCCGATGTCCAGTTTTCCCGGTTTTACGGCTCCCGTGCAGTAAAGTATATGGGTATATCCCATTGATTTAAGTTCTTCGATGGAGGGGGCTTCTGTGTTAAGTTTTATTTCCGCGCCCGATTTTTTAATAAGTTCGACATCTTTGTCTATGGCTTCGTCTGATATTCTGAAAGAAGGTATGACGTTTCTTACTATACCGCCCGGTTTTGCTTCTTTTTCATAGACAGTAGCTTTTATACCGCTTATGCCGAGGAAATATGCCGCAGCCATTCCGGCAGGGCCTCCGCCGACAATAGCAACATTGGTTTTTGTCGAAGGCTTCGGAACGGAGAAATTCTTTATAAATTCATTAAATCCGTTTTCGGCGGCTTTAAGCTTTTCGGAACGTATATCAACGGGAATCTCATAAAAGTTTCTCGTGCATTTGTCTGCGCAGTGGTGCGGACATATTGTTCCCGTTATGAACGGAAGAGGATTTTTTGCCGTTATTACTTTCAGAGCTTCCGTATATTTTTTCTGTCCGCAAAGCTCTATGTACTCGGGTATGTCCTGACCTATCGGACAGCCTGACTTACACGGGGCGATAAAACAGTCCGTAAGGGGAACGGATTTATTGATTTTTCTGCTAGGAAGCGGTTTTACGGGCTTTATATAGTGAATATCGCTGACAGCTTCTTTTGCGAGTTTATCCGTTTTTTCGCAGTCAACGCCGTCAAACGGACGGAATTCACAGCGTTCAAGCTTTTCAGCCAATTGTTTCAGTCTGTTATAACCGCCCGGTTTCAGTATTGTCGTGGCTACGGTTATGGGCCATATACCGGCTTCAAAAAGTTTGTCGATATTGAAGAAATCCGCTCCGCCCGAATAGCTTATACGCATTTTTCCGTTGAATTGCTTCGATATTCGGTTAGCCATTTCCACGGTAAGGGGGAACAGAGATTTTCCGCTCATGTACATTTCTTCCGATGGAAGTTCTCCCGCTTTTACGTCAACGGGGAAAGTATTGGACAGCTTTAAGCCGAATTCCAATCCTTTGCTTTCCGCCAATGTCTTAAGACGGGTAAACATTGGAACAGCGTCGCAGTACTGTAAGTCCTCCCTAAAATGGCGGTCGTCAAAGGATATATAATCATATCCCATTTTATCAAGGGTTTCACGGGCAAAATCATAGCCGAGTATTGTCGGATTGCATTTTACAAAGGTATTAAGATGTTTTTCCGCTATAAGATATGAAGCTATTCTTTCTATTTCCTGCGGAGGACAGCCGTGAAGCGTCGAAAGGGTTACGCTTGTACATACCATTGACGGTATATTGTCTATATATTCTGCGTCCTTTGGGAAAAATTCTTTCAGTATATTTTTATATTCTTTCCATTGGGGCGTTACGGAGGCGTCTTTCAGGCTTTCTATAAAGCGGTCTATTTTTTTGCTTTTTATGCCTTCCAGGTCGTATCCGACGCTCATGTTGAATATGAACCCGTCGGGAGAGCCGAGACCGAATTTTTTGGAAAAAACCTTCAGGGCAAGCCATGCTTTTATATATTCGTCGCAAGCCTGCGAAACAAGAAGTTCCGTAGACCATTCACAGTTATAGCCTTCGTCCTCGGCTAGTATACATGGGCGTGAAATACACGCCGCCAGTTCTTCACCGTCCATTATTTGCACTGTTTTAAGCTCGAAAAACCTGCTGCCTGCAAAATAAGCGGCTACTATGTTCTGTGCAAGCTGGGTGTTGGGACCTGCCGCAGGACCGAAAGGCGTCTCCGCTTTTTCACCGAAAAGTTCAAGAGTTTTATTATCTTTTTTTATGTAAGGGTAACGCACTCCGAAAACGGTTTTCTCGTTTTCATATTCGCAGAGAATTCTGTTTATAAGTTTTTTGAAAGGGATTGGCGTCATTTTTTCACCCATTTATATCATCTCCTTCAACCGTTTATGTTTTTCCAAAGCTTTTTGGCTGTTTCCATTATATCGGCGTTTATTTTTTCTTCATCTAAATCCACAAGACGGCGGTCGCGCATAAGAAGTTTACCGTTTGCCATGGTTGTAATACAGTTATGGCCGTTCATTCCGAAAATAAGATGGCCGTCTATGTTTTCGGCGGAAAGAGGAGTATACGGCTTATATTCCATAATGATTACATCGGCTGCCGCTCCTGCTTTTAATATACCGAGGGGTTCGTCGAAGTATTTTCCGCACATTATCGGGTTGTTTCTGAAAAGCATTCCTACTGCTTCTGCCCAGCCTGTATTGGGCATTTTGGAATTGTGGCGCTGTATTGCCAAAACTGTTTTCATGCTTTCAAGCATATCGTGGGTATATGCGTCCGTTCCCAGACCTACAAGTATTCCGCGGTTATACAGGTTTATTACGGGTGAGCAGCCGACGGCGTTGCCCATGTTGGACTGGGGATTGTTTACAACCATTGAGCGGCTTTCTTTGATTATATCCATTTCCTCGTCATTGACGTGGATACAGTGTCCCAGTATCGTTTTGGGACCGAGTATGTTCATGTCCCTCAGTCTTTCAACGGGTCTCTTTTTATATTTTTCCCATGTGTCCTGAACGTCGTTTATGCCCTCCGATACATGTATATGGAATCCCGTCATTCCGTTATTTGTTTCCACGCATTTTTCCAAAGTTTTGTCCGAAAGCGTAAAAAGGGCATGCAGACCGAACATTGCTTTAAGCATAGGGTCGGGTTCTTCTGTCGTATATTTTATAAAGTCGTAGTTTTCTTTTATTGCCTGTCTGCACTTCATTTCTCCGTCTCTGTCGCTGACCTCATAGCATAGACAGCTTCTAACGCCGGTTTCTTTGGCAACCTCGGCTATTTCAAAGAGAGAACCGGGGATATATCCATAGCTTGCATGGTGGTCAAATACGGTAGTAACTCCGTTTTTTATACATTCTATATATGTTGCGTAGGCGGACGCTCTTGTTCCGTCCAAGTCAAGATGGCGGTCTATATTCCACCACATTCCGTTAAGAACCTCATAAAAGTTTCTCGGATTATATCCGTTTATGGAAAGACCTCTGGCAAGCGCGCTGTATATATGCGTATGGGTATTTATAAATGCCGGCATTATAAGGTTTCCTTCGGCGTCTATTATTTCCGCATGGGGATATTTCAGTTTAAGATCAAGGTCGCTGCCTACTTCTATTATTTTGTTTCCGTCAACGGCAACGCCGCCGTCTTCAAAATATGGGTTGTCAATATCCCTCGTAATGACTTTACCGTTGGTTATAAGATACATACAGTTTCCTCCTCTGCCTATGTCATAAATTTTTTTTAAAATCCTAAATAAATTTTATAATATTATTTAATGAAAAGCAATTAAAAGATAGTGTGCATAGTACACAATAAACATAAATGAAGACCGTTGTATAAATATATTGAGAAATAACGTCGAAAAGAATATAATAAAAACTGTTAAAAACATAATTTTTAGACAATATTAGATTTATGTCGATACGGAGGAGCATAAATGATAAGATTTAATAACGATTACAGCGAGACATGCCACGAAAGGATATTAAAAAGAATTTCGGAGGTCAGCATGAGGCAGGTCGGCGGTTACGGCGAGGACGAATACTGCAAGGCTGCCGCTTCTGTCATAAGAAATATAACTGGCAGAGACGACGCGGACGTGCATTTTCTTGTGGGAGGAACCCAGACGAACCTTACGGTAATATCGGCGGCTTTAAGACCATATCAGTGTGCGGTATGCGCCGTTACGGGACACATTAACGTACATGAAACAGGCGCGATAGAAGCGACGGGACATAAGGTCATGGGAATAGAAAGCGGCGACGGAAAACTGACGGCAGAACAGATAAGGGAAGTTTACAGCCGTCATTGGACTGATGAATCACATGAACACATAGCCCAGCCGAAACTTGTCTACATATCGGATTCTACGGAAATAGGAACGATATATACAAAAAATGAGCTGAAAGAAATATATAAAGCATGCAAGGAAAATGATATGTACTTGTTTATTGACGGAGCAAGGCTCGGATATGCCCTCGCAAGCGAAGATAACGATTTGGATTTGAAAACGATAGCCGAAAACTGCGATGTGTTCTATATAGGCGGAACGAAGTGCGGGGCAATGTTCGGAGAGGCTCTTGTTATTTTAAATAACGAACTGAAAAAAGATTTCAGATATGTAATAAAACAAAAAGGCGGAATGTTGGCTAAAGGCTGGCTGTTGGGAATACAGTTTGACGAACTGTTAAAGGACGGTCTTTATTTTGAACTTGCCGCCCATGCGGACAAGATGGCGTATAAAATTAAAAACGCGGCTTTGGAGGCAGGATATAAGCTCTATTCAGACAGTCCCACAAATCAGCAGTTTATAATATTTCCCGATAGGCTTATAGAGAAACTTTCCGAAAAATATGTATTTTCATATCAGGAAAGAATAGACGAAAATAACAGCGCCGTGCGTATATGCACAAGCTGGGCAACAGATGAGAAGAATGTGGATATGCTTATAAAAGACATAAAAGAATGTTAAAAGAAAGCAGGCGGCATAACAACCGCCTGCTTTTGATTTAAGATAAGTTTTATTTGAAAGTAGCTACTCTCTCGAAAAGTATTTTGTTGAATAAATCTCTGTCAGCGCTGAGAGCCACATGACAGTTATCGGGCAGGTTATGGAAATGACGGGTATCTACTATCGTCATTCCGTCTGCAAAACCTCCGCTTATGTCTACGTCAACCCTTGTGTAAATAACGTTTTTAAGTACGTCGGGATTTATAAGATACGCTATGCAGAGTGCATCGTGTATAGGGCAGAGGTCAGGCTCGTGAAGAGGCTGAAGTATGTTGTATGCCCTTGTACGGATTTCTATAAGTTCCGCCATCATATCGCCTACAGGGGTATGGAGATCCTTATACTGCTGTACTTCACTGAGTTTTGTGGAAGCGGCATGTGTAGCGTCAAGGGGAACAAGAGTTATTTTTGCACCGCAGTTTAATACTATTTCCGCCGCTTCGGGGTCTTTCCATATGTTAAATTCAGCAGCAGCCGTAGAATTTCTTTCGATATGTCCGCCGCCCATTATTACTATTTCTTCTATGTTATCCACTATTGAAGGTTCTGCACGGAGAAGTATGGCAATATTTGTAAGAGGGCCTACGGGAACAAGAGTTACTTTTTCGGGACTGTTTTTAATGGCGTTTATGTACCATGTTACAAAGTTTTCTTCAACGGGTTTTGTAGTAGGCTCCGGAAGGTTAAATTTTTTCGGATGATAGCATACTTCAACTCCGTTTTCATCATACTGGATTTCGGGAGTTTTAGGATTTTTTGTTCTTCCGGGAAGAAGCTCGTGAACAAGCGGTTCAGCCGCTCCCTTAACAACCGGTATTTTATCCTGGAGACCGAGAAGCTCTACAATTTTAAGCGTGTTTGTCAACGTATCCTCCAAAGGACGGTTTCCGTTTACCGCACAAACGCCCAAAAGATTGATTTCAGGTGATAACGCAGCCAAAATTATGGCGCATGCGTCATCGGAACCGGTATCAACGTCAAGTATTACATTTCTAGCCATTATAATTCCTCCTAAATAGATGTTGATAATAAACTGCCGTAAATATTCGGCGGAATGATTTTTTTAAGTATTTCCATCGCTTCATAATACTCGTTTTTATGAACTGCGCCGCCGTTTCCCCAAACAGTTTCTTCTCTGAGCATTTTAAAACCTAAGGAGTGATATAAGCAGACGGCTTTATAACTCCATGTCCTTGTATGGACATAAATATCCTCTTTAGGACTAAGAGAAGAAAAACATTCCAACACAGCGGAAAGAATCGCTTTGCCAAGTCCCAGACCCTGATATTCTTTTTCAACGGCAAGCCAATGAACGGACGGCTGCCCGAATAGGCTCCAAGCGGTTGCGGTAGCTATGGGAATATCATCTTTTACGATAAAAAAGCACCGTTCTTTGACGTCTTTAATCCGAGGTCTGTAATAATAAAGCATAAAATATGCAAGGGCATACCCGTTGTCGGGAAACTCGCCGACGGAAGCTATTATTTTTGCCCAGTGATACTGGTCGCCTTCTTTAAACGGACGAAGCGAAAAGCCTTCGGGAAGTACGGGGCATTTAACTGCGTCTGCCGTTTCGTGTGAAAGCTTCATAACTATACTTTTTTCGGGTATGGATTTATCCAGCATAATTCACCACTCGAATTTACAATGAGTATTAAAAACAATAAATTTATTTTATCATGTTTTAAGCCGATATTAAATATGTTTCTCGTTTTCGGAGGATAATTTTAAAAGTTTGTAAGCTTTAAACAATGACAGACAGCCAAACAAGTAATTATAATAAAAACAAAAAAATACTAAAAAATAAATCGGAGGTGTTTAATTTGGACGAGAGCTTGATGAGAAAACTTATCGATCCCGAACTGTTGGATAATTATGACGCTTCGGCGGGCTTTGATTTGGAACATCTTGAGGAATTTGTTCCTAATCTTACAAAACAGGAAATACAGGCATTAAAAGACGATCCCGAAGTAAACGTATATGAAAAAACGATACTGGGAGCAGACGGGGAGACGGATATAAAGCTGAGAATATACGAGCCCGCAAAAAAAGAAGAGGGACTTCTTCCCTGCGGATTATTTTTCCACGGCGGCGGATTTTTGTTCGGAAGCGTATACAGGCAGAACGATATGTGCCTTCGATTTGTGAAAAATATAAAAATGATAGTTGTTTCGGTAGAATACAGGCTTGCGCCTAAATATAAATCGCCTGCGCCCATAGAGGACGCATATACTGCGCTTTTATGGCTTGATAAAAACGGAGAATCCATAGGGGCAGACCGCAAAAGGATTGCTATTATGGGACTTTCGGCAGGAGGATGTATTACGGCGGCATTGGCTCTTATGGCAAGGGATAGGAAAGGCCCTAAACCGGTTATACAAATACCTATGTATGCAATGCTTGACTACAGAGCGGATACGGTATCGCAAAAAGCTATAACAAGCAGAAAAGTATGGTGCTATGATTACAGCAAAATAAGCTGGGCGCATTATCTTGACAAAACGCCCGATTGCTACGACTCGCCGTCCTTGGCGCAGGATTTAAGCCATCTGCCGCCGTTATTTTCGTTTATAGGTACTCTTGACCCGTTTTATGATGAAAATATCGAGTACTGGACAAGACTTATGAGAGCCGGAGTAGATGTTGAATATCATATTTTCCCTGGCTGCTATCACAGTTTTGAAATTGCGGTACCTGAGTCGCATTATGCAAAAACCGCATATGGACTTATGTATTCCGCGCTGAAAAGGGCGTTTAAAATAGATATATGATAAAAACTTATCGACCCCCAAAGGCATATACGATTTTCCGTCGGCAACGTCATTGAAAAATATTTTGCTTTGTGCTAACATGGCTTTTATGTTGGAAAATATCAACACGCAGCGTATGTTGAGGAGGGCTTGATATGTTGCAGCTGACAAAAAAAGCTATAGTAAACTCTTTTATAAAACTTTTGAATGAAAAGCCTTTGGATAAAATAACAGTAAAAAATATTGCCGAAGACTGCGGAATAAACAGGAACACGTTTTATTATCATTTCAGCGATATACGCGAACTGACGGTATATACGATAGACAGCCAGATACACAGCGTATCGGAGCTGGATTTCAATGGGGATTCATGGGTAGACAGTTTTGTGGAGGCTGCAAAATTCGTTATTGATAACAAAAAGGCCGTTTATAACATATACAATTCTTTAAATCGTGAAACCGTTGAAAACTATCTGAATACTGTGGCGTTTAAGGTAACGGACAACTTTGTTTCCGCAAAGGCCGTAGGAATAGACGCGGATAAATCCGACATAGAGCTTATAAAGGATTTTTATATGAGCGCTCTTGTGGGGATAATATGCAAGTGGCTGGAAAACGGTATGGGCAAAGACCCCGATATCGTTATAAGAAGGCTGGGAAGGCTTGTAGAGGGCGCTGTTATAACATCATTGAAAATAAGTGAGGAAGAAAAACACAATTTGGGACAAATGAATAAAAGTGTGTAAAAATCAGTCAATTATATGGCGGTGCGCAATTTTTGCGCACCGCTTTTTTTATGACCGTTCAAAACAGCGGTCTTTTATTATAAATTATATAGAATGATATAGCTGTAAAAGGCATAAAAAGGCTTTAAACAGATTAAAAAATAAAAGATAGAAAACCGATATGCTATTTTAGGCAGATAGATTTTGGTAATACAGTATTTATATATGCGAAAGCGAAATATGACAGTTTAGATTTTTGACAGGAGGGTTTTTGTTGAAAGAAGATCAGGATAAGAAGAAAAATTTTGTTGAGAGGATGGCCGGATTTATCGTTGATAAGCGAAACGGCTTCTTTTTAATGTATATAGGTCTTATTATATTTTCGCTTGTGTCAACGAACTGGGTATCCGTAAATAATGACCTTACCTCATATCTTCCGGAAGAAACGGAAACTAGACAGGGGCTTACCCTTATGGAGGATGAATTTACAACCTTTGCAACAGCTGATGTAATGATAGACAATATATCCTATAAGAAAGCCGAGGAAATATGTGAACAGCTGGAGGATATAGAAGGAGTTAAGTCAGTAGAATTTGACGAGACCGAGGAACATTTTAAAAACGCATCGGCTCTTTTTTCCGTTACTTTTGATGGAGAAAGCGGAGAGAAGGAAAGTGAAGACGCCCTAAACAGGATAAAAGACAAATTGGGCGGCTGGGATTTGTACATAACAAGCGACGCGGCAGATACGCAGTCAAAGGATCTTGACGAGGAAATGAAGGTTGTAATGTTAATAGCGGTAGTTATTATCGTTGCGGTTCTTTTACTCACCTCCAAGACATACGGAGAGATACCGGTTCTATTGATGACGTTCGGAACGGCGGCGATTCTTAATAAAGGAACTAACTATCTCTTAGGAGAAATATCTTTTATTTCCAACTCCGTTGCAGTCGTTCTTCAGCTGGCTCTTGCAATAGACTACGCCATAATTTTATGCCATCGTTTTTTAGAGGAACGAGTTTATATGCAGCCGAGAGAAGCCGCAATTACAGCGCTTTCCAAGGCTATTCCGGAAATATCGGGAAGCTGCCTTACAACCATTTCGGGTTTGGGCGCAATGATGTTTATGCATTTTAAAATAGGATTCGATATGGGTCTTGTTTTAATAAAAGCCATTATGCTGAGTATTATATGCGTATTTACGCTTATGCCGGGGCTTCTTATGCTTTTCAGCAAGATTATAGATAAGACGTCCCATAAAAACTTTGTGCCGAATATAACGCCCATAGGCAAACTTGCCATAAAGACGAGATTTGTTATTCCGCCGCTGTTTGCCGTACTGATAGTTGCCGCGTTTATATTTTCAAATAAATGCCCATACGTTTACGGATATACGACCCTTGAAACCGCAAAACAGAATACTACACAGATTGCGGAAGAAAAAATTGACGAAACATTCGGCACAACAAATATGATGGCGTTGATAGTTCCGTCGGGAGACTACAAAAAAGAGGCGGAAATGCTGGAAGCCATTGAAAAAATGGACGGAGTTGACTATACTCAGGGACTTGCCAATACAGAGGCGGTAGACGGATATATGGTTACGGACGAATTGACCACAAGGCAGTTTGCAGAGCTTACCGATATGGATATAGAAGTTATACGGCTTCTCTACGGCGCCTATGCTGCCAATAATGAAGATTACGGCAAAATAGTAAACGGAATAGATGAATATGGAGTTCCGCTGATAGATATGTTTATGTATCTGTATGACCAGAAAGAGGCAGGGTATGTAACGCTTGATGATGAAATGAACGATGAAATAGAGGATATGCATACCCAGCTTATGGACGGAAAAGCGCAGCTTGAAAGCGACAAGTACAGCCGTATGCTTGTATTTTCGACATTGCCGGAGGAAAGTCCGGAAACATTTGAATTTTTGGGTAAAGTACATCAGGTGGCGGAAAGGTACTATCCGGAGGGAGTATACCTTGTCGGAAATTCAACAAATGAAAAAGACCTTTCGAGCTCTTTTGTTGACGACAACGTTATGATAAGCGTTTTATCGGCAATATTTGTAATAATAGTGCTTATATTCACATTCAAATCGGCAGGTCTGCCTGTGCTTTTGATACTTGTAATACAGGGAAGCGTATGGATAAACTTCTCTTTCCCTTACCTTACGGGAAACAATATGTTTTTCCTTAGCTACCTTGTCGTAAGTTCCATTCAGATGGGCGCAAATATAGACTACGCTATTGTAATAACAAGCAGGTATCAGGAGCTTAAAAAACAAATGCCCGTAAAAGAAGCGGTTATAAAATCGCTTAATCAGGCGTTTCCTACAATTGTAACATCGGGAACTATACTTGCGGCAGCCGGAATACTTATCGGAAGAATTTCGTCAGATCCCGCAATAGCCTCTATCGGTTCGAGTCTGGGACGAGGAACGATAATATCGATTGTTTTGGTTATGCTTGTTCTTCCTCAGATACTTGTACTGGGAGATTTTATAATCGAGAAAACGGCTTTCACGCTTAAAAAGAAAAATTCAATACAGAGCGGAAGCGGAACAATGCGAGTAAACGGCAGAGTAAGAGGATATGTTTCCGGCGTAATAGACGCAGATATAAAGGGTGTCCTGCACGGAAACATAAACGCTATGGTTGAAGCCGGCGTTGTAGAAAACGTACCGACTGAATTGTTGGAAGATAAAAAGAAACATGATGATGAGGATAAAAAAGAAGATAAAACGGAAGATAAACAAAACGGAGAGGAGGAGACCGAAGATGAGTAAGACAGCCAAAAAATTAATAGCTTTAATCACATTAATATGTTCGGTAATTTCCTCGGTTCCGGTAATTGCCGCGGAACAGACCGTATATATAGAAAATACTGAGGATCTTAAGGAGCTTTCGAAAAACTGCTCTTTGGATTCATGGTCAAGGGGAGTAAACGTTGTGCTTAAAAACAACATAAATGTAAGCGGAAGCGGATTTACTTCGATACCTATATTCGGCGGAAACTTTGACGGGGGCGGATATACAATCAGCGGTCTTTCCATAAAGGCAAACGAACCCGTACAGGGGTTTTTCAGATATGTGCAGGAAGGCGCAAGGGTGGAAAACCTGACTGTTAAAGGAACTATACATGAAAGCGAAGGAAAAGAAAAGTTCGGCGGCATAGCCGGAATAAACAGAGGAAGCATAATAAATTGTTCATTTTACGGGGAGATAGGCGGAGACAGCGATATCGGTGGTATAGTCGGAATAAACGAGGCTTCCGGAAGAATAGGAAATTGTATAAATGAAGGTACTATAACTTCGCAAAAGCATACTGGCGGTATAGCTGGAGAGAATTTCGGCAGCATACTGAAATGTGTGAACAGGGGAAGCATAAACACGTCGTCCAAGGAAACCAAGGTAGACTTGGAGGACATAAATCTGGAAAGCTTAGATACAGAAGCAACCGAGGAAGAAAGCGCAATAAAAGGAAATTCGGATACGGGCGGTATAGCTGGATATTCGGGTGGAATACTGCAAAGCTGCCAGAACTACGGCCCGATAGGATATCAGCACATGGGATATAATATCGGCGGAATAGCGGGAAGACAGGGCGGATATATATCGGGCTGTGTAAACCACGGACAGATATTGGGCAGAAAGGACGTTGGCGGAATAGTCGGTCAGGCAGAGCCGTATATTGTGCTTATGTATTCGTCAGACAGTCTTCAGGATCTTGATACTGCGCTGAACGATATGCAGGGACTTGTAAACAATATGCTGGACGATATTGATTATACGACCGACACCGTATCGGGAAGGATAAACACCATATCCATATATGCTTCGGACGCAAGGGAAAGCTCCAAAGAATTGATTGATAAAACATCGGACTATATGGACGATATAAAAGATTTCGCAAATGATAATATTAACGAGATAAACGATTTCAGCGCAAGGGTAACGGATACGTTTGACAGGCTTGTTCCCGTTATTGAAGATTTGGAAGATGTATCGGATTTATTTTCCGATGTTGCCGACGATTTATATGACGCATTGAGCGGTGTGGATGACATTACGGACATCGGCGAAGAGGCAGGAAAACATTTGAAGGACGCGGCAGAGCATTTTAAAGCCGCTCAGAAAGATATAAAAGACGCCGTTGATAAAATAAAGGACGCTATAGAGAAAGTGCTTGACAGCGCAGTAGGCGGAAATGAAGAAGAGCTTGCCGCGGCAATAGGAGAATTGAAAGCCGCAATAGAACAGCTTTCGGCTGCATACGGCGGTATGAATGACGCTTTGGCACAGATAAAGGATGCGATCGGAGAAATAGAAGGTCTGCCGATAGAAGATGAACAGAAACAGAAAATAATAGACGGAATTGAAAAATTGATTGTATCTGTAGACGGAATGAAAAAATCATTCGGAGATATAGCTGTTTCCCTGCTGAAGATAGTAAACAATATATCTTGGGACAGTATAAAGGATTCGTTTGGAGATATATCCGGCATAATCGACGATGTTGTGTCGGCTTCAGATGAGGTAGCAAAGGCAATAAAAGACATAGTAAAAGCTCTGAGAGAAGCAGACGGGCTGTCAAATATAATAGACGATATGGCGGACGGTATAGCCGATGCCCTTGACGGAGCAGGAGATATGGGCGACAGCGTTACGTCGGCTCTGAAAAAAATCAGAAACATAGTGAGAAATCTGGCTGACCAAGATCCGATAGAATTTTCAACGCTTGACAGCGACTATCATCTTGATACGCAGGATCTTCATGCTTCTTTAAACGGAATATCCGATGAGCTGAAAGGACTTAATAACGATATAAAATCATCGGGAGATAAAATAACCGATGATTTAAGGGCTATAAATAACCAGTTTAATAAAATAACAAATATAATGATAGACGCATTAAGTCCCGACGAAGAGGAAAAAACGCTTAAAGATATTACGACGGATATGTCGGATACCGATATACACAGCGGAACCGACGGTAAAATCGAAGGCTGTACAAATATGGGAAAAATAGAGGCTGACATAAATGTCGGCGGCATAGCGGGAGCAATGGCTATCGAGTACGACCTTGACCCCGAAGACGATATTGCTTCTGTGGGCACCAAATCTCTTAATTTCAGATATGAAACAAAAGCCGTTGCCCTTTGCTGTAAAAACTACGGTTCTGTTATATCTAAAAAGAACTGCGTCGGCGGTATAGCAGGAAAAATGGATTTGGGAACGGTAGCCGAGTGTGAAGGTTACGGATATGTTAAAAGCACAAGCGGAGACTATGTCGGCGGCATAGCGGGTTATTCCGATTCATCCATAAGAGACAGTTTTGCCAAATGTATACTATCGGGAGGCAGCTTCTTGGGAGGAATAGCAGGACAGGGCTCAACCGTGGAAAACTGCCATTCAATAATAGACATTGAGGACTGCATAGGAAGAATAGGCGCAGTAGCGGGAGATGCCGAAGACAAGGATAAAGTACGGGGAAATTCTTTCATAGATACAGGATACGCCGGAATAGACAGCATAAGCTACGAAGGAAAGGCCGCTCCGGTAACGTATGACCAAATGGGTCAAGTGTCTGGACTGCCGGAGAGCTTTTTAGAATTTACAGTTAAATTTAAAGCTGACGGAAGCATTATAAAGACGGTGCCTTTTACATTCGGAGAAGATTTGTCGGATATAGAATTTCCCGAAGTGCCTGAAAAATACGGTTATTACGGCTCATGGCCCGAAACGGATTTGTCGCACATGACTTTCAGCACGGTACTGGAAGCCGAATATGAACCTTGGGTAACGGTGCTAACCAGTGATGAAACGGGTGAAAACACAGAACAGCCGCTTGCCCTTGCAGAGGGAGTATTTACCGAAAACGATAAGATTACCGCACAGTACACGCAGGTGGATAAGCTTCCGTCGGGCGCGTCAGGCGGCGATAACGCTAAAGTAATATCAGTAAGCATTGAAAGCGGAACAATAGATAAGACAACCCAAATAAGACTGTTAAAGGGAACGGAAGATTCCGTTAAACTGTGGAAACTGGAAGGAGAAAAGTGGCATAAGGAAAGCTTTGAAGAAAACGGAAGTTATATAATAACCGATATGGACGGAACCGAAGGAGTATACTGCATTGCTCCTGCGGCAGACACTGTAAAAGGATATGTTGCTGCGGCAGCGATAGCGGTATTGGCTGCGGCGTTCATACTTTCCAAAATAAAGAAGAAACCTATTAAGCCGAAGAAATAATTTTAGGCAAAAGAGAAATCCTCCGTTTTAAAACGGAGGATTTTATTTATGTAGTCCTTATTAATAAAATCTAACACAGCGAATAAAGAAAGTTTATCTGAAACATTATGATTTAAGCTAAAATATGACCGTGTCTGCTGATTTTGAACATTACGGCAGCCATTATAACGGCGCATATCCATACGGCCTTTACGGCGAAAAAATTGCTCAAATAGAAACCGAGGACAACGCCCATGCCGAAAGAAAGTATTACAAATACATATACGCTCGTGAATATGAGCTGATCGGGATTATTTTTTTCTTTATAACGGCAAAGGTGTATAACAACCTGACGAAGGTTATTTGTACAAAATACCGTTGATACCGCCTGACCCTGCATACTTTTAAAAGTATTATACTGAAGGGCGGTCAGAAAAAATATCGGAAGAGCGGATATTCTTCCGTTAATGTTTGCGGGAACGAAGCCAACTCCTATTATGCACAGGATTTCTATAAGAAGGCATATTTTCGGCCAACGCAGTCCTCCGTTGCTTATTTTCTGGGGAGCAATTTCGGTTACGGCAATTCCGAGCATATAAATTATTATCGGAATAAAGCAGTATAGTATGCCGAATTTATCTCCGGCACATATACTTTGAAAAAACATGACAATATTGCTTGTCTGTGAATTGGCGAACAGACCGTCCATATTTAAAAATGTATATATTTCCAAAAAACCTCCGACAAAGGCAAGAGGAAGATATACTGCCAGTTCATGTCTGTACTTTTCTGATATTTTCATTAAGCCACTTCTTTTCTTCATGCCGCGGCAGCTTTTGAATAGAGCTGTGCCGACGGCGTTTTTTGATTTTCGGCTCTTATAATAACACAGTAAAAGCCGAATGTCGATATGGCAGATAAATATATTATTCCGATGATTTTATGTCGGTTAAAAGCGCTGCTAAATAGATTTGAGGCAAATAAAAAATGCAGTCTTATCAAACTGCATACAGGCTGTAGACAACTTATTTATGCATAGCGGAAAGGTTCGGGAAACAAAGTCGTTTCCCGAGTGGAATCCACAGGCAGAATTTATTTCTGCCAAGGAAAACAGCAGGTTTCGAGGCGTTTTTGCCGATGGAACCAGTCTGTTTATTCATCTGTTTCAACTCGTCGAAATTTTGATTTCGACGAAGGGCGTCGGCAAAACCGACGCCCTCAATGCAGTCTTATCAAGACTGCATGAAATTTCAATATTCATCTAAAAACGAGTGAAGGACTCCTTTTGTTTTGTATCCGACAAGGGTATCGACATTAACGTCATGTATACTGTTGAAAATATTTGTCTCTATAAGAGGATTGGTTTTCTTCAATTCACGGATCAGTTCTTTTGTTTCCTGTCTTTTTGAAGAAACCTCTTCCTGTGCGACATTTTCCGTAAAACGGCAGGCACACTGTAAAAATTCCAAACCGTTGTAATTGCGCCACGCTATGATAGCGTCTTCATGCACCATATATAACGGCCTTATAAGTTCCATACCGTCAAAGTTCGTACTGTGCAGTTTGGGACGCATACCCTGTATTTGGGCGCCGTACAGCATACCCATAAGTGTTGTTTCTATTACGTCGCTGAAATGGTGTCCGAGGGCGATTTTATTACATCCGAGGAAGCGGGCATTACTGTACAGATGACCTCTCCTCATCCTTGCGCAAAGATAACAAGGGCTTTTATCAACGCTGTTGGCGGCGTTAAATATGTCGGTGTTAAATATTTCTATGGGTATTTCAAGCAGAGCGGCGTTATCTATGATTTTTTGACGGTTTACCTCGTTATAACCGGGGTCCATCACCATATAAACAAGTTCAAAGGGGAAATCCGTTATACGGTGAAGCAACTGAAACATTTTTGCCATTAGCATAGAATCTTTTCCGCCGGAAATACATACCGCTATTTTATCTCCTTCTTTTATAAGCTCATATTTTTTTATAGCTTCGGTAAACGGCCTCCAAAGTTCTTTACGGTATTTTTTTTGTATGCTTCTTTCAATCAGTTGGCACTGAGTTAACTCTCTTTTCACTGTCGTACTCCTTCTGTCAGATCCTTTATAACTTCCGACGCTATTATAAGTCCCGCAGCCGATGGGACAAACGATATACTTCCCGGAACAGGGCGGTTTGATTGATTTTCACTGCCGTCAAAGAAAGGTTTTATAGGCTGTTCCTTAGAGTACAGCGCCTTAACCCCTTTTATTCCTCTCTTTTTCAGTTCGTACCGCATTACTTTGGCAAGGGGACATATAGATGTCTTTGATATATCCGTTATTTCCAGCATTTGCGGATTCAGTTTATTTCCCGTACCCATAGAGCTTATTACCGGAACGCCTGCCTTTTTTGCTTCTTCTATTACAGTCAGTTTGGCAGTAACCGTATCAACGGCGTCTATTATATAGTCGAACGACGAAAAGTCTATAATATCCTTATTTTCCGGAAGATAAAAACAATTGATTATATTTACTTCTGCGTTCGGATTTATATCCAGTATGCGTTCTTTCATGACTTCGGTTTTATATCTGCCTATAGTACTGTGCAATGCTATGATTTGCCTGTTGATATTCGATAAACTGACAGTATCGTTGTCAATAAGCGTAATATGTCCTATACCTGCTCTGGCGGCGGCTTCGGCAACGAAACCTCCTACGCCGCCTACGCCGAAAAGAGCAATATTGCTTTTCGCAAGCTTTTCAACG
>URLB01000019.1 GCA_900548595.1 uncultured Eubacteriales bacterium | reverse complement strand
TTTTCTATATAATCGTTACATTTTTTTATATATTTCTCCGGGTCATTGTCCTCGGCAAGTATTTTATTCAAATGCTCCAGCATTTGCGCATACTCTTTATTTCTTCCGTTTATAATATACATTCTTACAACCATAAGAATTGCCCAAACCACAACTATTCCGGAAAACATTGATTTTGCTTCAAGTCCTACGATTAATGAAACTACTATAACCGCCGCAGCGCCTAATACTCCGAAAAGCAATAATTTTTTTGTTAATTTATCCGTCTTTGCCATACATATTTCCCCCTTTACTGTTTAGAAGCTTTTCTCAACATATCGAATTTTTTAAGGGGTAACTCTGTTTTCAGTTTTAATATCTGCTCGGGGTGCGGAGCGGATTGAACCGATATTCCTTCTTCATTCCACATCTGTGTTACGGTCATTTCCATAGAGTCTCCGCTTACAGGCAAAATTTCAATTTTATCTCCGACTTCGAATTTATTTCTCTGCATTATAACCGCACATCCGCTTTCATCATCTCTGTCCTCTGTTACAATGCCTATAAAATCGTAATCTCTTATATAACTGTTATTTGTATATACCTGATCGTCATGCCCCGGTTTTCCGAAATAGAATCCCGTTGTAAAGTCTCTGTGGCTAGCCTTTGTTATTTCAGACATATAATAATCTATACGGCTTTTATAATATTCCGGATCTTTAAAGTAATCATCAATGGCCTGTCTGTATGCCTTAACTACAGTTCCCACATAGTAAGGAGTTTTCATTCTTCCTTCTATCTTTAAACTACTTATTCCTGCGTCAATAAGTTCCGGAATGTGATTCAGCATACATAAATCCTTTGAATTGAATATATATGTTCCTCTTTCGTTTTCTTCTACAGGCATATACTCTCCCGGTCTTGTTTCTTCCATAAGATAATATTTCCATCTGCAAGGATGTGAACAAGCTCCCTTATTGGCGTCTCTGCCGCTGAGATAGTTGCTGAGAAGACATCTTCCCGAATATGATATGCACATAGCGCCGTGTACAAATGTTTCTATCTCCATATCATCGGGTATTTTGCTTCTCATTTCCTTGATTTCTTTAAGAGATAGTTCCCTCGCCCCGACAATTCTTTTTGCGCCCATATTATACCAAAAATTTGCCGTTTTATAGTTTGTATTATTTGCCTGGGTTGAAATATGAAGCTCCATATCGGGAGCAGCTTCTTTTAAAGTCATATAAACACCGGGATCTGAAACAAGAACAGCGTCAGCCCCTATTTCATATATTTTCTTAAAATATTCATCCATTCCGTCAAAATCGGAATTATGGGCGAATATATTTGCCGTAATATATACTTTAGCTCCGTGTTCATGGGCAAAATCTATGCCTTCCTTCATGGTGTCTATATCAAAGTTTTTGGCTTTTGCCCTTAATCCGTATGCTTCTCCGCCGATATATACCGCGTCTGCACCGTAAAGGACGGCTATCTTCAATTTTTCCAAATCTCCTGCCGGAGCTAAAAGCTCAGGTTTTTTTATATTACTCATCTTTACTCTCCTTATTGCTGAATTCAATCGGACTGTCAGGCTCTTTAACCTTTACACAAACTGCAAGTCCGTCCCCTATAGGTACGATTGATGATGTAAGTACGTCCGTATGAGAAATGTCCCAAAGAAAATTTTTAAGTCTTTTGTGTATTGTACGCTGTCTTCTGGGTACCGCAAATCTTGTCTTCGCAATATCTCCTCCCTGCAAAACGTCGTCTACAATCAACAGTCCTCCTATATTCAGAAGTCTTATACAGTGCGGAAGAAAAGCCGAATACTGTCCTTTAGCCGCATCAAGAAATATAACGTCATACGGACCTGTAAGTTCCGGTAAAATATCAGCCGCATCGCCCTCTAATATTTTTATTTTATCTTCAAGACCCATTCTCTTAATGTTCTTTCTGGCGTCCTTCAGCATAACTTCAAATCTGTCTATTGTCGTTACAGTTCCGCCCTCTTCCAAGTATCTTGTCATTAGACCTGATGAAAAACCGACTGCCGTACCTATCTCCAAAATATTTTTCGGCTTTTTAAGCGTAAGCAGAACGCTCAGAAGTCTTGCCGTCTCATGCGGTATAATAGGCACATCGGCAGCTCTCGATTCCTTTTCTATTTCGCCCAGTACTCCGTCATAGTGAGGCTGAACGGTTCTCAAGTAATTATTCAAATAATCATCTGTTACATAATTCATATAAACTCTCCTAATTATCAAACGTTGACTTATACTCAGCTTTAGCCGCAAGAAAGTCGTCGTATGTTTCAGCAAATGCGTGCTCGCTGCCGCCGCGTTCTTTCAACACATAATAAAGGTAATTATGCTCCTTCGGTTTAAGCGCCGCAACAAGTGAAGCTTCTCCGGGATTACATATCGGTCCTGCCGGAAGACCTGTATTTTGATAAGTATTATACGGCGAGTCCACTGTAAGATCTGTTTCCGTTACAACTTCGTTTTTAGTTGAAAGAGCATATTGAACAGTTGAATCTATCTGCAATTTCATATCCATTCCGAGTCTGTTATAGATAACACCTGCTATGGTCGGTCTTTCTTCATCAAGTTTGGCCTCTGATTCTACCATAGACGCCACAGTAACAATCTGATCCAATGTATAGTCGGTTGAACCAATAAAATCCTTAAGAGAATTATTATATATTTGTTCAAACCTGTTTAACATCATTACTATAATATCATGTGCCGTTTCGTTGCCGCTGAGGAAATATGTATCAGGGAATAAATATCCCTCAAGGTAGTTTTCTCTTTTCGGTATTCCTTCAAGGAATTCATACTCAAAAGTGCCGTTGTTCATCTCGTTTATGAATTCGTCGCTTGTAGCAATACCTTTTTCATCGACAAGCGCAGCTATTTGTTTGGCAGTATAACCCTCCGGAATAGTAATTTTATTTATCTCGTCAGTCGATGGAGGAGATTGAAGTATTTCTATAATTTGTTCCGTACTCATATCCTTTGAAAGATAAAATGTTCCGTAATTATAACTTCCGTCAGCTCCGTTAATTTTACTTTTCATTCTGAATGAAAACTCACTGCCGATTATGCCGTTGTCCTTTAATAAAGCCGCAATATCTCTTGTGGAAACTCCCTGCGGAATATCTACGGATATCAATGTTTCGGGCGCTATTTCCGTATCTTCTTGATTATCAGATATTAGATATCCCGATGCAAAGTGCCTTCCCACAGCGTATGATATTCCCAAAATTCCTGCGATAACAGCTATTACAATCAATATAACGATTAAAAATCTTTTGTTATTTTTCTTTCTTTTTTTTCTCTTTCTTCCCGATGCAGTTCCTCTTGTCCTCTCGTTTGTATAGCCTGAACTTCTTGTTCTTCTTTCTCGCTTGTTCAAAGTATCACCCTTTGCCAATAAATCAGCGCATTTTATATATTTCTTTAAGCGCTACATTGTTTTTAACCGCCAACTCTTTTGCTGAACTATATTCAGGATATACAACTTCTTTACCGTCTTTCAGTATCTTTTTTACGTCTAATTTTCCGTACTTTGTATCAACCGTATCAAAGCTTCTTTCAAGGCATGTTCTTTTCTCGGTTCTTTTTCTTATACCTATTGTTGTTGTCTCCGTAAATATAATATCTTCCATAGCTTCTGTATCTTTTTCATCACAAATTACAGTAAGTTTGTAGGCCGGTCGATTCTTTTTCATAAATATGGGAGAATAGAATACATCTTTTGCCCCTGCATTAAGCAGCCTTTCCATAGTATATCCCATAATTTCGCCTGACGCGTCATCAATATTTGTTTCCAATATCGCGGCAAACTCTGTATTTTCCTCTTCTGAAAGTTCTCCCATTGATACTCTCAATACATTAGGTATTTTTACATCTTTTTTTCCGGCTCCGTAACCTATTTTTTTAACAGACATAGCCGGCATAGCTCCATAGCTTTCTGCAAGTTCCGCTATTATTGCCGCTCCCGTAGGCGTAACAAGTTCCGTATCAATATCTATCTGTCTGGAAATAACATCAGAATCTGCAAATATTTGTGCCGTTGCTGGTACCGGTACAGGTATCTGCCCATGCTGGCACATAATAAATCCGTGTCCGTCGTTTACAACAGAGGAAAAAATTCTGTCCGGTTTAAGCATATCTATACATATTGCCGTTCCTATAATATCGACTATCGAGTCTATAGCCCCTACCTCATGAAAATGTACTTTATCAAGAGGTTCATTATGTACTTTTGACTCTGCCATTGCTACTCTCATAAATATTTTCTTTGACAACTCTTTTGCGCCTTCGCTGATTCCGCTGTTGTCTATTACGTCAAAAACGTCTTTAAGATTTCTGTGTTCATGGTGATGATGGTGTTCGTGGTCATGATGATGTTCATGGTCATTATCGGTATTTTCATCGACAAACATAAAACCGTTTGAAGTGAATACCATTCCGGCTTTATCTATTATAAGAAGCTTTTGTTCCGTATCAATACAGTTTTCCACAGAAGCTTTTACATAATCCATAGTATCGGGAATATCCATGGAAACAGGTATCGAACCAATAAGCATAAGCATATTTGATTTTCTGACATGGCTCGGAAGTCCTTTATAGTATTCTTCCATAAAGCTTATAAAGTCGCTGAAGGCTTTTTCGGAAAAATCCTTTGTTGCTTCCGGAGAATTTTCACCTATATCAAAATCAAAAATTTCATCATTTATATTGCCGTAGTATATTCCTCTTATGAACCCTTCGGCGGAAATACTTTTCTGCGTATCTTCGCTGAGAGCGGATACAGTGCCTATTTTGTCTATTAATTTTATTTCTTTGTCGTTAATATCATTGATTTTGTCTATTATAGGCTCAAAGGCATTTTCAAGCTGCTCTTTTAAAGTATCGAGCATAACGTCCGCTTCTTCCGAAGAAACTTCGCCTGACAGTATGTCAACGGCGGCATGGAAAAGATCCGAGTACGAAGCGGAGCCTTCCGTAAGTTCTTCAAATGTAAAACTGAGATACAGGACGATTATAAGAGAGTTTAAGTCATCATATAATTCCGTAAACATATTTTCGACATCCTGTATGGAATCCAGCATTATATTAAAATCATCATATTCCGTTGCAAGTTCCTCATCAGATAGGTGGGCGGGAACAGTCTGATTTTTTGAAGCCAGCCATTGGGCTATTTCCGGGAATAATTTTCCGTAGTTTTCAGCCGAAGACGGTACGCAGCCTCTCTTGAACGCTGAAAGGGACTTGGTTATACAATCTTCACTTTCGCCGTCAAAGGCAGCTCTGAGAGAACGGAGCACAATATCAAAGAATTTAGCTCTTGCCATTCGCATAGGCATACATTTTAAAAGTTGCGCGGTATATTTTCTGAGTTCCGATATGTTTTCGGAAGCAGTAAGAAAATTTATACAATCCCTGTAGAACATATCAAATTCAACTTTTTTATGGGCCAAATGCTGTTCTTTATATTTCCTTACGGCTGTTTCGTCATTTACTGCCATTGAAAGCATATTCCATTCGGAATAATAGTCATAAATATTTTTGTAAAGCTCAACAAGCTGTTTTTTCATACCGAATACATCGTCAAGCGCCGCAAACCTGTCTTCGCTTCCGAGAAGGTCTTCCAGATTTATAATATAGTTGTCGGCTTTTTTTCTTATGTTTTTTATCTCTTCGGGAACTTCAAACGGGATTTTAAAATCTCCAGTTGCTTTTCTGTCAACTGTCGAAATTGCAAGCAGCAAAATGTTTCCGAGTCCTTCGTTATATATATAATCTGCCGATAAATCGCTTAGTTTTTTTTCAATTTCAGGTGAAGCCAATATATTTTCCTCCTTAATGTTTTTTTCTAAAGCTTTTAGTTAATAATTATAACATTTATAATTATTTTTATCTACATATTAGCGCTATATTTCTTGAATTGTGAGCAATAAAATATTATAATGGTACTGTAATTTATTTTATTCAAGGAGGGAATACAGTGGACGTTTTTGATATTATCGGTCCGATTATGATAGGACCTTCAAGTTCTCATACGGCGGGAGCTGTAAGAATAGGAAGATATGCTCGTAACATTCTCGGAACAGAACCTGTAAAAGCTGATATATATTTCAGCGGCTCATTCGCAAAAACATATAAAGGACACGGTACCGACAAGGCTGTTATTGCCGGAATACTCGGAATGGATACTGACGATTCGGGAATTAAATACAGTTTTGAAACGGCGTATGATAAAGGACTGGAATTTTGTTTTCACGAAATAGAGATAGAAAATTCCCATCCTAATACAGCGAATATTGTCTTGACAGGAGATAACGGAAATAAGGTTGAGGTTCAGGGAGCTTCCGTAGGCGGCGGAAATATAGTTATAACGAAAATAAACGGCACAAACGTAGAGATAACGGGAAAGTTTACAACGCTCATAGTACTTCATCAAAATATACCGGGGATGATTTCGGACGTAACAAGCGTATTAGCAAGATACGGACTTAATATAGGAAGATTTGATTTGAGAAGAAGTCCGAAAGGCGGAAAAGGAGTAATGATTATAGAACTTGATTCAGAAGTTGACGAACATGTGAACGAAGAAATAAAAGCAATGAAAAACGTTATAGATTCTACGCTTCTGAAAGCTATTTAAGGAGGTCGAACAATGTTTAAATATGATTCCATAGCGGATCTTATAGCAGAGGCACAGAAAAGAGGAAAAAATATTTCCGATATAGTAATAGAAGAACAGGCCGAAGCATGTGAGACAACCGAGGAAAAAATGTATGAAAGAATGTTGAATTCTTTTAAAATAATGCAGATGTCAATTGAGAACGGAATGGAAAAAGATACACGTTCCGTTAGCGGACTGACCGGCGGAAGCGCATGGAAAATGAAACAGAGGGTTGACTCCGGAGAAAATATATGCGGACATGTTTTCGGAGAGGCTATGTCAATGGCTCTTGCCGTTGCAGAGACAAACGCCTGCATGGGGAAAATAGTGGCGGCGCCTACGGCAGGCTCATGCGGAATAATGCCTGCGACAATCGTAAGCGTAATGAATGAGAAGAAGATACCCGTTAAAAAAGTTGTAATGAGTCTTTTTACATCTTCTGCAATCGGACTTGTAATCGCACATAAAGCAAGCATTGCAGGAGCTGAGGGTGGATGCCAGGCGGAATGCGGTGCTGCGAGCGCTATGGCGGCTTGCGCACTTGTTGAGATGTGCGGCGGAACACCGGAAATGGTAGGAAATGCCTGTGCAATAGCGTTGAAAAATATACTCGGTCTTGTATGCGATCCGGTTGCTGGATTGGTTGAAATACCGTGTATAAAAAGAAATGCCATGGGAACGGCAAACGCGTTTACTGCGGCGGAACTTTCTCTGGCGGGAATATCAAGCGCAATACCTGCGGACGAGGTAATATGGGCAATGAAAAAAGTAGGAGACAGTATGGCGTCAAACCTTAAAGAAACAGGCGAGGGAGGACTGGCTGCCACACCTACGGGAAAGGCGCTGAAACAGCAGGTTTTCGGAGAATAAAACTTTTAAAAATAGGTTGTAGGCGCGTTGCCCACAACCTATTTTTCAATAAGCGTTTTTAAATTGAACAGCTATCCGAAATATATATTTTTAAATGACAGTCGGTTGCAACATGTGAATTTTATATTTCAAATATTATCGGTTTATATCGTCAGTACCGGGTAGAACAACCTTAAAGAGATTTTTCTTTGTAAGGTTGATATATTTTACTTTTAATCCGAATTCATCAAAACTGTTGTTCAAAGTTCTTATTCCGATAGGACTGTTTAAAAATCTGTCTTTTTTATCCGTCAGCAAAAGCCGCTGATACAGCCAGCTGTTCCTTCTCGGAGGATATATATCATTTTCCATATTTATTACGCCGTCTGTATTCCATATAGCGCCGGGATTCGTAATTTCAATACTTGATTTTCGTATTATAACGACGGTTTCCCTTGATGAATCCCAATAATCCCTGTGTACAACCGCATTATATAAGGCTTCGTATATTGCATTGATAGGATAATTTTTCAAAGCGGGTTTTTCCGATATAAATCTCTCTATGTTATCAAGCATTGTAGGTATATTTCCCTCAAACAAAGTAACCTTTCCGTTATATTCCAAACGTATTCCCGTAGATGGCAGAAAACGCTGAGGCCTTTTACCGAAAAGCAATAGTCCTCCGGCAGTCGGGTTGAACTCTTTTGTATCGTTATTATATGTAATAAAGCCAAGGCTTTCAAGCAAAATAAGATATGATTTTTCGTCGGCTGAAAAACGGCTCAAAATATATTTTTCCAACATAGATTTATCAAAATCCTCAACACATGCATGACGAATAGGGGTCGTTTCGTAGCATACTAGCCCGTTATCCTGTAACATAGAAGCGATTTCATATCGTCTGGCTATGTCTGTCGTAGAACCTCTGCGAATATAAAACGTACCCGTTTGTAAAATCTGATGAGGTCTTTGACTGCTTTTAAAAATTGTAACTACAATTAATTTTTTCCCTTCATAGAATACTTCTTCATAACGTATAGGAACGGGAGGATCGCATCTTGTACTGATTACCTGAAAGACTGTTTCTTCCGACGGATGCTTATCGCTTACTCCGACGGCTTCTCTTGTTTTATCGGTTACACCGAAAATAATATAACCGCGTCCTCCCTTTGAATTTGCTATGGCGGTTATATCTTTTACAAATTCCTTTTTTCTTGTTTCCGTATCAAGAAGGAAATCCTGTTTGTAGTCCAGCTTTTCCCCTTCGCCCATACGCAGAAGTTCTTCCAACTTTTGAACGGTCATGGCATTTACCTCCAAAAAGTTAAAATAATATAACTATTTTATGTGATTTTTTTATGTATTATTATATTTTGATGAAAATTTAATTTGTGAAAACTCTTAATTTATATTATAATTATAACCGAAGAATTAGTCGGATTACAATATAATTTGCCGACAAAAACAGGTATAAAAAATATTGACAAGCATACGCAACCTTTGTATAATAAAAACGTAACAAATTTGTAATAAATTTCGGAGGTAAATAATGAATATAAAAAAAATGCTAGTAAAGTCAGCTCTTCTCGGATGTATTATGTCGATAGGAGCGGTATCTACAGCGTTTGCCTATACAAAAGGTCTTTTAAATGACAATCAGGTAAATGTCAGGGAAGCTTCTTCTACATCATCTAAAGTTGTGGGAAAGCTGAGCGCCGGTGATTATGTAAATATTTTGGGCAAAGACGGAGATTGGTACAATGTTTCGTACGATTCTCTTAACAACGCATACATACACAGCGATTACATTGATATAGTCGAAACAGACGCATATATTACTTCAGATGACATAGAACTCCGCGAGGACCCCGATGACTCTTCGGAAATAATTGAGGTACTCGGAGAGTTTGATGAAATCACGGTTTATGCCAAGGACGGAGATTGGTATCGCGTTGGATTTGGCGGAGAAGAAGGGTATATTCCATGTGAATATATAAAAGGAGATTATCTTGAAGATATTGAGGATGAAACTCCCGATGATGACGAAACTGTTAAGTATGCGGTGATAATTGCCGAAACAGGTCTTAACTTAAGAGAAGATCCTTCGCTTGAAAGCGATGTTATAGATATACTTCCTTTAGGAAGCACAGCTGATGTAATCAGTGAAGAAGGCGACTGGATTCTTGTAGAAGCTCCGGACGGAACGGAAGGTTATGTAAATTATGAATATATAACTATAAGAACAGGCAAAAAAGATAAAGTTTCCGGAATAGGAAAAGAAATTATAGAATATGCGGAAAACTTCCTCGGAACTCCATATTCATGGGGAGGAACAGATCTTGAAAACGGCGTTGACTGCTCGGGATTTGTATATGCCGTTTACAAAGAGTTCGGTATTCCTCTCAGCAGATCTTCAGCGTCTATGGAAGCTGAAAACGGATATTTTATAGACAAAGACGAACTTCAGGCAGGAGACCTTGTATTTTTTGACAATGACGGTAACGAAACTATAGACCATGTAGGAATATATATGCATGACGGTTACTACATACATTCTTCATCAGGAAAAACAACAGGCGTTATAATAAGCAGTCTTTATGACAGCTACAGCACACAGGCATACGCAAGTGCAAAAAGAGTTATGGAATAAATATCAAGCGGACTTTCATTTTAGAAAGTCCGCTATTTGCTGCCTTTTTACGGCGGCAAAGGAGTGAAATGCCTTACGGCAAAAGAATGGGCTATTTTTTTATATATTTGTTTTCTATCAATGTAATTATTTTGTACATAACCGCCGCCATTAATGCAAGAACGGTAACGCTCATCATAACATTGTTCAGCTTGAAAACCTGCGAGTTATAAACTATAAGATAACCGAGGCCGGCTTTTCCTACGAGAAATTCACCGACTATTACTCCTACAAATGACAGACCGACATTTATCTTCAGAGCGTTAAATATTACGGGAACATTTGACGGTATAACAACCTTTGTAAGTATTTGCCTTTTACTTCCTCCGAGAATTGTTATAAGCTTCATTTTATCCTTGTCCGTTTCCAAAAAGCCGTTAAGAACTGTCATTATAGTTATTATTACCGAAGTCAGTAAAGCTATAAGAATTATAGATTTTGTATTATTGCCGAGCCATACTATTATTATGGGAGCCAATGCTGTTTTCGGCAGACTGTTAAGTACTACAAGATAGGGCTGTAAAATATCTGAAATCATTTTGTTCCACCATAAGATGACGGCAAGGGAGCTTCCGATGGCAGTGCCGAGCAAAAATCCTACTATGGTTTCGGCTGCCGTTACCGATATGTGATAAAACAAATCTCCGCTTTTAGCCATATTTATTGCCGCTTTTGCCATTGCCGACGGACTGCTGAAAATAAATTCGTCTATCAGACCGCTTTTTGCTGCAAATTCCCATACTATGATAACGGCAATTAAAATAAAAAAACGAAAAAAACCGACAATTTTCTCTTTTTTTCTGTAAGCTTTTATGAACTCTTCCTGCCTTTTTGATATGTTATACATGCACGTCCAACTCCCTCCATATTGTATTGAAATAATCTTTGAACTCCGGAGCGCTCCTTCGCCGCATAGGCGTATCGGAATCGCAGGTCAGGACAATATTGTGTATTGATTTTATTGATGCCGGACGAGCTGTAAGAACTATAACGCGATCGCTCATAGACACTGCTTCGGAAATATCATGTGTTACAAGTATTGCGGTGATATTTTCGTTTTTTATTATTGAACCTATTTCGTCAGAAACAAAAAGTCTTGTCTGATAATCCAATGCGGAGAAAGGTTCGTCAAGTAACAAAAGTTCAGGGCGTACGGCAAGGGTTCGTATCAGAGCGGCACGTTGACGCATACCGCCGGAAAGCTCGGACGGACGACGATTTTCAAATCCGGATAAACCGTATTTTTTAAATAAGCTTCTTACGTGATTTTTGTTGTCTTCCGTAAGTTGATTTTGGATTTTCAATCCCAGACAGGCGTTTTCAAATATCGTAAGCCATTCGAATAAATGATCCTTTTGAAGCATATAACCAGCTTTTCTGTCAGTGTTTATATCAATATCACCGCTTTCGGGGGACAGAAGACCGCATATAATTGACAAAAGGGTAGATTTACCGAGTCATAGATGAATACAAAAATATAAATTGTGTTTTTAAAATTATGTGTTATACTATATAACAGAAGATTTCATAGCAGTTCAATAGTAGATTAATTCAGTTAGGAGATGTTAGATATGGGTTGTTCCCATGATTGTTCATCATGCGGCTCAGATTGTTCGGTAAAGAATAAAGAGAGTATGATTAAACCTTTAAATGAAAAAAGCAGTGTTAAAAAAGTTATAGGCGTTGTCAGCGGAAAGGGCGGAGTAGGAAAATCTCTCGTTACAGCTATGCTTGCAGTCAATATGGCTAACAGAGGATACCATGCAGCTGTTTTGGACGCGGATATTACAGGACCTTCAATACCGAAGGCTTTCGGAATACAAGGCAGAGTAGAGGCTGATGAAGACGGCATAATCCCTGCAAGAACGGTAAAAGGTATTGATATTATGTCTACTAACCTTATACTTGAAAACGATACGGATCCTGTTGTATGGAGAGGACCCGTTATAGCAGGTGCGGTTGAGCAGTTCTGGACAGAATGTCTTTGGGAAGATGTTGACTATATGTTTGTGGACATGCCTCCCGGAACAGGAGACGTTCCCCTTACAGTATTCCAGTCACTTCCTGTAGACGGCATTGTTATCGTTACTTCACCACAGGATCTTGTTACGATGATAGTAGGAAAGGCTGTTAAAATGGCTCACCTTATGAATGTGCCTATACTTGCGCTTGTAGAAAATATGTCTTATTTCAAATGTCCGGACTGCGGAAAAGAATATGAGATTTTCGGCACAAGTCATGCAGCTTCAGCCGCTGTTGAATTTGACATACCCAATTATGCGAGACTTCCTATAGATCCTAATTTTGCGGCATGCGTTGACAAGGGAGAAATAGAATTCCTTGATGTATCGCCTCTTGACAAAATAGCGGAAGTAATTGAAAAAATCTGATTATCCGGATTTTATTAAATAAAAACCGAACAACCACCATGATAAAATAAATTTTATTTTTGGGGGTGTTCGGTTTTTTAATATAATATGATTAAAGTAAATTGTATTAACAGATGACGCGCTTTACCGCACCCAGAAGGACCGACAATACTTATAAATTCACCTTTATTAACTGTAAAAGAAAGGTCTTTCAGCGCCTCTGTTTCGCCGTCCAGACTGTGATAATTAAAGCATATATTTTTTGCTTCAACTGTCGGTTTCAATTTTAACCCTCCGATTTTTTAATTTCTATATTATATTTATCTTATGAACAAATGGTTACAGTCCGCTTAAATCAAATATAGGAGTATATTTACTTTCGGCAGAGGATTTTTCCTGCATAAACCCGTTTTTAAGACCTATATCGAAGAAATGCTCGATTACTCTTGTATACTCCAGGGACATAAGCTTTCTGTTTATTTCTTTATATTTTTCTGCGTTATATGCAGGCGTATATTGACTGAGCAGAGATACGCAGGCCTCTGTGCCGATATTATCTCTTATCCAGTCCAGAACTTTATATGAATCTTCTTTGTGGGAAGGCATAATCATGTGGCGTATGATTACGCCGCTTTTCATTATGCCGTTGTCATCATATATGTTGTTACCTGTTTGACGATACATTTCCAAAACGGCTTCGGAAGCATAGGAAAAATAATCCGAAGCGCCGGAGTATTTAAGCGAAAGTTCGGAAGAAAAATATTTAATATCGGGAAGATATATATCAACTGTTCCTTCAAGCATTTTAATGGATTCAACTTTTTCATACCCGCCTGTATTATATACAATAGGTATTTTTAAACCGTTATTTTTGGCTTTTTGTACGGCTTTAACTATTGAAGGAATAAAATGCGTTGCGGTAACTAAATTTATATTGTGAACTCCCCTTGCCTGCTGTTCAAGCATAATCTCGGAAAGACGTTCCGTACTTATTGTTTTTCCGCTGTTTTCGGAACTTATAGTATAGTTTTGGCAAAAAACACAGCGGAGATTACAGCCGGAAAAGAAAATTGTACCCGAACCGCAGCTTCCGCTTATGGGAGGCTCTTCCCACATATGTACGGAAGCCAAAGCGGCTTTTATTTCGTGTCCCGATTGACAGTATCCTATTTGACCGTTTGTACGGTCGATGCGGCAGTTTCTCGGACAGATAGAACAGTTTTTGTATAAGTTCATTTAAAAACACCTCTAAAAGAGTATAACAGATTTTAGAAAATAAAACACAAAAAACTTCCTGTATACCAAACGGAAATTATATTGTATAATTACGTCGTAAGATACGAAAGGGGAGAGGTTTATATGATAAAGACAAAAGAAGTCAACGAAATAAGAACTGAAGCCGACGTTATCATCTGCGATTCATGCGGAAAAGAAATAAGAAAAAACAAATTTAACGAATTTGAAGATTTTTACCATATAGATAAAACTTGGGGATACCATTCTAATAAGGACGGACAGCATGACTGTTATGACATTTGTGAGGATTGTTATGACAGGATGATAAAATTTTTAAATGTCTAGGTTTTGGGAATACCCGTTATGCGGTCGATCAAATAAAGCTGGGAATAAGGAAACACTATTATGTTAACGTAATGACCTGTTGCCTGATAGTATAATAGATTCCTTATCTAAGCTTTATTAAGATACGCATAACGGGTATTTTTTATTTTAAATGACTGTAAATTTTATCCGTAGATAATTGTATTGTTTTTTTCAATGAACTATAATATTTATGAACAACGGTGGTGAAGAAATATGTATGAGTATAATGAAATAACATGTTCAAGTGCATGCCATAAGGTTAAAAGCGGAGTACCTTATAAATGGGATTTGAATGTATATCGAGGCTGCGAACATGGGTGCAAATACTGTTTCGCACTGTATACGCATAAATATATGAAGTCGAACGACTTTTTTAAAGAAATATATGTAAAAAAGAATATAGCGGGGCAGCTTGATAAACTGCTGTCATCGAAAAATTGGAAGGGGGAGCCGATAAACCTGGGAGGGGTTACGGACAATTACCAACCGGCTGAAGAAAAATATAAAATAATGTCGGATATATGGGAGGTTTTAATAAAACATAAAAATCCATGCACAATATCTACAAAGTCCGATTTAATACTCAGGGATTTTGACTTAATAAAAAGGCTTGCCGATGTAACATATGTAAGTATAGCGGCTACAATAACCTGCGCCGACGAGAAAATACGTATGGATATAGAGCCTGGAGGAGTTTCATCAGAGCGTAGATTTGAAATGCTGAGAATATTTAAAGAAAATACAAATTCGGTAATAGGACTGCACATAATGCCGGTCATACCTTTTCTTACGGATACGGATGAAAATTTGGACGAACTTTTTTTGTCCGGCAAAAATGTTAATGTTGACTATGCTATTTTACAGGCTCTTAATTTAAGGGGAGAGACTAAAAACGTATTTTTGTCATTTATAAGAGAAAAGTACCCGAGGATTTATAATAAGCTTTGTTTAATGTACAGAAACGGATATGCCGACGGAGCTTACCGAGAGGCGTTATATGTCAAAGCGGCTGACATTATGAAAAAATACAATATTTCAAATGACTATTCGCTATTTATGGAAAAACGTTTGGAAGCTAAAAACAATTATGAGCAGATTTCCCTTTTTGAATGATAAGGCGCTTGCGGATTTGATTATTTGCCTGTAAATTAAAGGTTAAAATGTGTTGATAAAAAAATGCAAAACTGGTACTATATATTAGACTATCGAAATTTAAGTTAACATATTTATTGAAATTTTGTGCGGAGGAAATAAAATTGGACTATGCAGGCGCACTTAAATATATAGAAAATATTGATTTTCTCGGGTCTAAACTCGGACTTGGCAGGATAGAGGAATTATTAAAAAGATTGGGAAATCCTCAGGATAAACTGAGAATAATACATGTGGCAGGTACTAACGGCAAAGGCTCCGTAAGTTCGATGATTACGGAAACGCTTATATCGGCAGGCTATAAAACCGCTCTTTATACGTCTCCGCATCTTGAAAGATATAATGAAAGATATATCATCAACAACGAAGAAATTTCAAATGAAGATTTTGCTAAATATACGTGCATAGTAAAGGAATATGCCGATATAATGGCAAAAGAAGAATACGGATGTCCTACTGTGTTTGAACAGCTTACAGCTATGGCGTTTCTTTATTTTTTTGAGAAAAATGTCGACTATGCTGTAATAGAGGTTGGACTTGGCGGAAGGTTTGACGCTACAAATGTTGTTAAAAAACCTATTTTAAGCGTAATTACTTCCATAAGTATGGACCATACGGAATTTTTGGGGAATACAATCGAAAGAATTGCTTTTGAAAAAGGCGGAATTATAAAAGACGGCTGTCCTGTTGTATTATACAGACAGAGCAAAGCCGTTTTTGGAGTTATTGATAAAATTTGCAAAGAAAAAAATGCAAGGCTTTACTATGCGGAAGATGAAATTATAGAAATAGAAGAGCAAAATATAAACTGTACTGTTATGTCGGTTAAAAATCATTTTTATGAGATGAATGACGTTGTTCTCCACCTTTTGGGAGAATACCAGATAAATAACTGTGCAACGGCTATTCTTGCCGCATATGCCCTAAGGGAAAACGGAGTACAACTTGAAATAAAAAATGTTCTTGACGGCATAAAAAATACAAGATGGAACGGCAGAATGGAAATATGCCGTAAAAATCCTTACGTTATAATCGACGGGGCTCATAATGCCGACGGTATATACATGCTGGCAGAATCAATCAAAAGATATTTTTCGGACAAGAGGATTGTTCTGCTTATGGGAGTGCTGGGAGACAAGGAATATGTAAAAATGGCTTCCGAAATAGCCCCTCTTGCAGACGCAGCCGTAATTACGGAACCGGACAGCGGAAGAGCTCTTTCGGTAAAAGGCTTTGAAGCTGTTGTTAAAAATTATTGTGAAAATGTATACAGTTTTAAAAGGATAGAAGACGCGTATGACTTTGCTTTAAGTATAACAGGGGCGGACGATGTACTTTTATGCGCCGGCTCACTCTACCTTATAGGAAGGCTGCGTACGCTTATTATGGGAGGAATTTGATTTGATAAGTTATAAAGACGAACTTAAAAAATACGAGCCTGCCATATTGATAGAAGATATGGAAGATTCGATATATTCAGCTGATTTCAGAGATATATTTGAACTTATGCAGTATATTGTCAACAGTTCAAAAAATAAAGAGGAAAAGGAGTAGATTACCGTGAAATGTCCAGTTTGCGGCTATATATTTAAAAGCGGCAATGTTTGTCCGGACTGCGGTACTGATATTGTATTATATAATAAAACCAGGACTATATCCGACAGGCTTTATAACTCGGGATTAAAATGCGCCAATGAAATGGATTTGACCGGCGCTGTTGAAAACCTGAAAAAGAGCCTAATGGTTAATAAGTTTAATACAAAAGCCAGAAATTTACTGGGTCTGGTATATTTTGAAAAAGGACTTGTAGCCGACGCCTTAAGGGAGTGGGTTATGAGCTCTAATTTTGACAAAAACGACAAGACGGCAGGGGAGTACCTTGAAAAACTTCAGAAAAACGCCAGAGAGCTGGAGAAAATGAACGACGCTCTCCGACTGTATAACCTTGCTATACAATACATGGGACAGCACAGCGAAGACTTGGCGCTTATTCAGTTAAAGAAAGCGATAGATTATAATCCTAAGCTTGTAGACGCGTATAATCTTGCTGCTTTATGCAATATGGCAAGCGGAAATAATACCGCCGCGGAGCCTTTTGTCAAAAGGGTTTTGTATCTTGATAAAAAGAACCCTACGGCGCTCAGATATATGAGGGAAATAACTCCTGTGAGTAAAGTTTCTTCTAAGGGCGCGGATGATGATTTCAGAAGCGATGAAGACGTGAAATCCAGAAGAAAACGTCGTATGTCGTATAAGGAAACCAACAGAGGAATTATAGGAAAGCAGGAAGTCATATCGTTTGCGGGAGGAGTAGTCTGTGCCGCGGCGGTTCTGTTTGCGTTGGTGTTCCCGACGATGCTGGAGAGCAGGAGCAAAACGATAAACGATTTGAAAAATACTCTTGAAAATTACGAGTCGTATAACGGCGGAGACGGAACGGCAAGTTATGACGATATTCTTAAGGAAAACGCCTCTCTTAAGGAAGATGTGGATAAATATAAAGAATCTGTTACTTTGCAGACGAAAATAGGCAACATAAACAAAGCGTATGCTATGCTTGCCAATAATGAATATAAAGAAGCCGCGCTCCTTGTAAAAGATATAGATATCAGCGACCTGTCCGACGAGGACATAGCTTTATACGACCAAGTGAGGGAGCAGACGTTTGCAAAGGCAGCAGAAGATCTTTACAGTGAAGGAAAGATGTATTATTTGTCGGGCAAATATGAAGACGCGGAAACAGCGTTGAACGATTGCCTTGATCTGATAACCGATGAAAGCTATGAAGGAGAAGTTATTTATTATTTGGGTAAAATTGCGGAGGCAAAGGGAGAAAACGCTACGGCAATTTCATACTTTGAACGTGTTGTAAACGACTATCAGAATTCATCTCAGGTGGTAAATGCGCAGAACAGTTTGAATACGCTTAATGCTTCCGTTAACTCTCAAAATACAGATGACGGCGGAAATACAGAATCTTCGGCAAATAATACGGCAAATTAAAATTAACGGGAGAAACAAATGGATAAACCTTTATTATACAGAAAAAGATATATACCTTTAGAGGTTAAGTCTTTAAATGATGATGAAATATTATTTGCGGATGATGAAATAATAGTTACGAAGTGGAATACGTTTAAACCTAAAAAAGATTTTTCAAACGGCATATCATGTACTTTTATAAACGACGGTTATAAAATAAGCAAGTTTATGAATGAAAACGGAGAACTTGTTTATTATTACTGCGATATAATAAAAAGCGAATATCAGAAAGACGAAAATATTTGGATATTTACCGACTTATTGGCAGATGTTAAAATATATCCGAACGGAGCGACAGAGGTAGTCGACTTGGGGGAGCTTTCACAGGCATACCGTAAAAATCTTATAAGCGCTGAAATTGTTATGGAGGCTCTTGAAAAATTGGATAAACTTTTAAATTTGGTATACAGCGGAAAGTGGAAAGATCTTACGGACAGATATTTCAAGTAGAGGATAAAGTATGGGTATACATGACGGACATAGGGAAAGAATGAGAGAAAGGTTTGAGCAATTCGGCGGGAATGGATTTACCGACCATGAATTGCTGGAAATGCTGCTCTACTATGCGTATCCCAGACGAGATACAAACGAGAAAGCCCATGAGATACTTAATGAGTTCGGAGGCTCTGTTACACGGTTATTTAATTCTGATACTGAGAGCATTATAAATATGTGCGGAATAAGCAGAAACGTAGCCGTACTTATAGGAATAATAGGAGAATTGAGCAGGAGGATGTCCATAGAAAAATGGAATAAAAACGTTGTCCTCGATAAAACGCATATAAGCGGAGAATACGCGCTCTCATACTTAAATAATTTGTCAGTGGAAAAACTGTATATCGTATGCCTTAATAATTCTATGTCGGTTATAAAATGCGTTGAGGCTGCCGGCGGAAATGTTGAGGCTGTTTATCTGGATGTGAGAAAGATAATAGAGATAGCCATAAATGCAAAGGCAACTAATATTATCGTAATGCATAATCATCCCAGCGGTAATCCCAGACCGTCCTATGCGGATATAAACTTTACACAAACATGTTTTAAAGCGCTTTCGATAATAAATGTGGATTTAAAAGACCATATAATCGTCGGAGGAGGAAGGTATTTTAGTTTTAACGAACACAACATGATACCTAAGAAAGGAGACGAGCAGTATGAATAATAAAAAGCTGGTAAGACGGAAGAAAAATATCGGGAGTATGTCTCGGTATAGCGGAGTATTTCGGCATAGACGTTACAGTCATAAGAGTATTATGGGTTCTGGGAACTCTTTTGTTTTTAGGCACGGGAATTATATTATATATAGCATGCGTATTTATAGTTCCCGAAGAAGACGATACAATAGATGCGGAATACAGGGAAAAAATGTAATTATTTAAGCGCGCCGCCTTTAAATACGACGGCGTTTTTTACGGAAACATTAAATATTTT
>URLB01000018.1 GCA_900548595.1 uncultured Eubacteriales bacterium | reverse complement strand
GGCCAATAAGATCATGATATAAAAAAGGAGAACAGAATGAAAACGTTAAAAGACATTCCGGTCAGAGAAACGGTTTCCGTCAAAAAGCTGCATGGCGAGGGCGCTGTCAGACGGCGGATTATGGATATGGGAATCACCAAAGGCACACAGGTGTACGTGCGTAAGGTTGCTCCGCTGGGCGATCCGATTGAGGTCAATGTCCGCGGTTATGAATTATCACTGCGCAAGGCAGACGCGCAGATGATAGAAGTGGAATAAAGGCGAAAACGCCTGTCTTTTTTGGAACAAAAGTTAGCTTTGACTAATTTCGAGGAGGAACAGAACATGGGAATTAAAATAGCGCTGGCCGGCAATCCGAACAGCGGAAAAACAACACTTTTTAACGCGTTGACCGGTTCAAATCAGTTTGTGGGCAACTGGCCTGGGGTAACCGTAGAGAAAAAAGAGGGTAAACTTAAAGGACGTAAAAACGTAATCATAACAGACCTGCCGGGTATATATTCGCTTTCACCCTATACCTTGGAGGAGGTAGTGGCAAGAAATTATCTTATAAACGAAAGGCCCGACGTAATACTGAACATAGTAGACGGAACGAATATAGAAAGAAACCTCTACCTTACGACGCAGCTTACGGAACTGGGCATACCCGTCGTTATGGCAGTGAACATGATGGACGTCGTAAAGAAAAACGGCGACAAAATAGATACAAAGAGATTGGAAAAGGAACTGGGCGTTACCGTATGCGAAATATCGGCTCTTAGGGGAGACGGAGTTGACGAGGCGGCTCAGAAGGCTGTTGAAATAGCCTCATCGGGTGAAAAAACAATTCCCTTGCATAAGTTTGACGGCTGTGTGGAACATGCCCTTGCCCATATAGAGGAGGCGGCTCTCCACTCCATGCCGGAGGAACAGCAGAGATGGTATGCCGTAAAGATATTTGAACGAGATAAAAAAGTATTGGAACAGCTTAATATACCGACGGATAAGCTGAAACATATCGAAAACGATATCGTAACATGTGAAAATGAGATGGACGACGATTCCGAATCCATAATAACGGCGGCAAGATACGATTGGATAGCGAAAATAATCGACGACTGCTATAAAAAGAAAAACAGAGGCAATATGAGCACATCCGACAAAATAGACAGGATAGTAACAAACAGATGGCTTGCCCTTCCGATTTTTGCGGTAATAATGATTGCCGTATACTACATATCCGTAACAACGGTAGGAACTATAGTAACGGACTGGACAAACGATGTTTTTGTCGGAGAGTGGATAGTTGAACCGTTAAGAGGCTTTTTGGAAAGCATAAATACAGCGCCTTGGCTTGTGGGACTTGTAGTTGACGGTATTGTTTCGGGCGTAGGCGCGGTTCTCGGCTTCGTACCGCAGATGCTGATACTTTTCCTTATGCTGTGCATACTGGAGGACTGCGGATATATGGCTCGTATCGCATTCATCATGGACCGTATTTTCAGACGTTTCGGTCTTTCGGGAAAAAGCTTTATACCGATGCTTGTGGGAACAGGCTGCGGAGTACCGGGTATAATGGCTTCCCGTACTATCGAGCAGGACAGAGACCGTAAAATGACCATTATGACAACAACATTTATCCCATGCGGAGCAAAAATGCCCATCGTTGCCCTCATGGCAGGCGCCGTATTCGGGGGAGCATGGTGGGTAGCGCCGTCGGCATACTTTGTAGGCGTTGCGGCAATCGTAGTTTCGGGTATCATACTTAAAAAGACAAAACCCTTTGCGGGAGAGCCTGCTCCTTTCGTTATGGAGCTTCCCGCATACCATAGACCTACTCTTATGAACGTACTGAGAGGCACATGGGAAAGAGGCTGGTCATATATCAAAAAAGCGGGAACGATAATAACGCTTGCTTCAATATTCGTATGGTTTACATCAAGCTACGGATTTACGTCGGCAGGCTTCGGCGCAGTGGAAAATATGGACGCTTCCATACTCGGACAGATAGGTTCAGCCCTTGCGATGATTTTCAGACCGCTCGGCTTCGGAACATGGCAGGCAAGTGCGGCTACTGTTCTTGGTCTTGTTGCAAAAGAAGAAGTTGTCGGCACATTCGGTACGCTCTACGCTGTGGCAGGCGACGCCCTCGGCATGGTAGAGGAAGGCGCTTTTGCGGGACTTGCACCCATAGCGGCACACTTTACACAGCTTTCGGCATACTCGTTCCTTGTGTTCAACCTTTTATGCGCTCCCTGCTTTGCGGCAATCGGTGCAATAAAGCGTGAAATGAACAACGGAAAATGGACATGGGCGGCAATAGGATACCAGTGCGGACTTGCGTATGCTGCCTCTCTCATAATCTATCAGCTTGTCGGTCTTATAACAGGCGAGGTTGCTTTCGGAGCAGGAACGATAGCGGCTGTAATTGTACTTTTGTTTATAATCTATATGATTTTCAGAAAAGGCTATACAAGCAAGGAAAGTAATCCACTCCGTGCCGTAGATGCCGTAAACTGATGAAAGAAAGGAGAATTTTTTATGGCTACATGGATTGTAGGGGCAGTAGTGGTGTTAATAGCTGCCGTTATCATAAAATCGATGATAAACGATAAAAAGAACGGGAAGACATGCTCGGGCTGCTCGGGCTGCGGAGGAGGCTGCCATGGATGCACCTCGGAGGAGAAAAGATGAGTTTGTCTGCCGCTCAGCTGAAATACATACTTGTACTGGGCGGAATGGGTGAACATATAAGGACTGCCGATGTGGCTAAAATTCTCAATGTAAAGAGGTCGAGCGCCTTTAATATGCTTGTAAAACTCGAGGAAGAGGAGATAGTTATAAAAAACGAAAATAAAACCGTCAGTTTTACCCGAAAGGGCAGAGAATTGTCAGACAGACTGCTCAAACGCGTAAAGGAGACATCTGATAAATTGACGGAAAGTTTCTCCCTTCCTCCCGATAAAACGGAAGAATTCGCACTTATGCTTATTTCAGTTGCGGACGACATTATGTAAGAAAGGATTTTATTATGGAATGGTATAAAAACAAAAAAATGTGGACATTTGTAGGCGGAATGGCTACGGCTGTAATCGGATCAAAAGTACTTAAAGCGCCTTGTACAAGGGAAGCCTGTGTAAAAGGCATAGCAGTGGGAATGAAGCTTAAAAACGATGCGGCTGCAACTATACAGAATATTAAAGAAGACGCACAGGATATTTGCAATGACGCCAGAGAGAAGGCTGCGGCAGCAGAAGACAATGAAGGCGCTGATGAATAATGAAATATAAAATAGTATATGACAGACCGGGCAGAATCCGTGTAAGATGCGGGGCAGGCGTTTTTACAACCGAACAAGGCTGGGGAATCGCAGATATGATAAGAAACGGAGCCGATACCGATAATGTGGAAGTCTGTCCCGTCAACGGGAGTATTCTGGTAAACTATCCCAATAATAAAAGACAAACCGTGCTTTCCATTCTTGACGGTATAAAAAGAACCTCTCTTCCCGTGGGTAAACCTCGGGGTAACGATACAAAAAAACAAATTGATGATGATTTCATCACAAAGACAGTTTTTCTCGTTGCGGGACATTATTTAAAGAAATTCCTTCCGATGCCTGCAAGGACATCGTTGATATTTTTAAAGGCATTGGGCTTTTGGAAGGATGGAGTGGCAAGCCTGTTTAATATGAGGCTTGATGTACCCGTTCTTGACGCTGCTTCGATAGGGGCGGCGATGGCACAAAAGGATATAAAGACAGCAGGTTCGGTAATGTTTTTGTTGAAGCTGTCGTCTATGTTAGAGGAATATACCAAAAAGCGCACTACAACCGCCCTTACTCAGTCGCTTTCGGTTAATGTGGATTCAGTCTGGGTTGTTTCCAACGGAAATGAAATATCGGTTCCCATGTCGGAAATCAAAAAAGATGATGTAATCAGAATAAGAACAGGATCTCTTATACCTGTGGACGGAGTTGTTGTTTTCGGCGACGCCATGGTAAATGAGGCTTCCATTACGGGAGAATCATTGCCGGTACATAAAAAAACAGGAGTAAGTGTATATGCCGGTACAGTGGCAGCAGAAGGCTGTATAGATATAAAAGTAACGGCTTTGCCGCATGAAAGCAGAATACAACAGATAGTAGGACTTATAGAAAATTCCGAAAATCTTAAGGCAGGTGTCCAAAGCAGAGCGGAAAAAATGGCTGACAGTATAGTGCCGTTCAGTTTTATAGGGGCTGTTGCCACAGGGATTATTACAAGGAACATAAACAAAGCTCTGTCGGTATTTATGGTTGACTATTCTTGCGGAATAAAGCTTTCTGCTTCTATTTCCGTTATTTCGGCAATGCGAGAGGCTGCTTCACGCAAGATAATGGTAAAGGGCGGAAAGTTTTTAGGCATTTGCCAATGCGGATACGGTTATATTCGACAAAACCGGAACATTGACGGAAGCTTGCCCGACAGTAAGCGGAATAAAGGCGTTTTGCGGTTATACAGAGGAAGAGGTGCTGAAAACGGCTGCCTGTATTGAGGAACATTTTCCCCACTCAATGGCAAGGGCAGTAGTAAGATGTGCCGAAGAAAGAGGTCTGGTGCATGAGGAAGAGCACGCAGAGGTTGAGTATGTGGTCGCACACGGCGTAGTAACAAAACTGAAGGGCGAAAGGGTTCTTATAGGAAGCGCACACTTTGTTTTCGAGGATGAACATACGGAGTATACACAAGAACAGATGAAAGCAGCCGAAGATGCCGCAAACGGAGGTTCCGCTCTTTATTTGGCGGCGGGAGGAAAATTGGCAGGCGTAATATTTATAAACGATCCTCCGAGAAATGAGGCTGCCGAAACAATTTCAACTTTAAGACAGTTGGGAATAAAAAATATAGTTATGCTTACAGGCGATTCCGATGGAGCTGCAAAGGCAGTATGTGAAAAACTCGGCATTGATGAGTACCGTTCGCAGGTATTGCCGGATGAAAAGGCGGCAATTGTCGAGAGCTATAAAAACAGCGGTCGTACAGTAATAATGGTAGGAGACGGAGTAAACGATTCTCCTGCATTGGCGGCAGCAGATGTTTCGGTATCCATGAAAGATTCATCGGATATAGCAAGGGAGGTAGCTGATGTAACGATATTATCATCGGATTTAAGAAAACTTGCTGTTATGAGAAAACTTTCCGAACAGCTTCTTGCAAGAATAAACAACAGTTATAGGTTTGTTGTAGGTTTTAATACGGCTCTTTTAATATTAGGCATTGCCGGTATTACAGCGCCCGGTAGGGCGGCATTTTTACATAATGCATCTACTATGGGTATGAGCGCCTCGTGTATGCGCCCACTTATCAAAGTATGATAAATTCTATTCTAAACACTTTGCGGACGTAAAAGTCCGCTTTAAATAAAAGTTTGAGTTAGGCAATACTAACTAAAAGGAGGTAATGTGATGAGCGTCGTTATAATAGGCGGTAACGAGAGAATGGAAAGACAGTATATGCAGATATGCAAGACCTATGGTTATAAAGCAAAGGTATTTACAAAGGAAGCAAGCTCCCTTAAAAGAAAAATAGGCAGTCCCGACCTGCTTATACTCTTTACAAATACGGTTTCGCACAGTATGACGGCGTGCGCCCTTCAGGAAGCGAAAAAGAGCGGAACGAAAGTGGCGCGTACACATACTTCCAGCGCGGCTGCCCTGCATGAAATAATGAAGGAGCACTGTACGTTTTGTCCGAAGGCAGGTGATTGCGAATATGCCGATATGTTCTGTTGAGAAATGTATAATAGAGCACTGCTCGCCCACATTGGCAGGCATAAAGCCGGCAGGACTTTTCAGCTGTTGTATGGCGGAAAATGACGTTTTGGAGCAGGTAAAGCAACTTAATATGAAGCTTAATAAAAAAGATATAGTCGTATCGGTAATGGCAAAAAAAGACGGCAGGTCGCTCATATATGTATACAGACCGAGCCGACTGAGGGCGGAGCTTGCGGAAACCGAAACGTCGGAATTTTTAAAGACCTACGGTTATGGGGGACTGACCGTTGAAAAGTCGGTTGCGTTATTGAAAAGAAGAATTGCTAAGACTGACGGTTTTCCCCATGAAATAGGCGTTTTTCTCGGTTATCCTTTGGGCGACGTTAGGGGCTTTATAGATAACAAAGGGCTTAACTGCAAATGCGTAGGCTGTTGGAAAGTTTACTGCAATGAATGTGAAGCCGTAAGGACATTTGAAAAATTTAAAAAATGCACGGCTGTATACAAAAAGATGTACGGCATGGGAAAGACGGTTTTACAGCTGACAGTGGCTGTTTAACATAAAAATAAAAATATGAAGAAAAGAGGCATGGAATATGAAAACAGCGGTAGTATATTGGAGCGGTACGGGAAATACTCAAATGATGGCTGAGAGTGTAGCGGAAGGAGCAAAGACGGCAGGAGCGGATGTAAGCGTTTTTACGGCGTCTGAATTTTCCGCGGAAAAGCTGAACGAATTTGACTGCATAGCATTCGGTTGCCCGTCAATGGGAGACGAACAGTTGGAAGAAGGGGAATTCGAGCCGATGTTTAATTCATGCATTCCGCTTCTTTGCGGCAAAAAAATTGCGCTTTTCGGTTCATACGGCTGGGGAGACGGCGCATGGATGAGATCATGGGAAGAGACTTGCGGAAACAACGGTATAGTTTTGGCTGCCGACAGCATTATATGTTGCGGTTCTCCCGACGATTCAACAAAAGCGGAACTTGCGGAAATGGGAAAAATACTAGCTTAACGGCATTTATGTCCGCCTGAACAATCGGGCGGATTTTTTACGGTGTTTTGCTTGAATTATATGGGAAAGACATGATATTCTTTTATTAAAGAGGTGTATTCTATGAAAAGAACAATAGGAATGTTTTTGGTTTGCATTTTATCTTTGACTGCCTGCGGCACAAAAAACGACGATAATTTTAATTTGACGGCAAACGCCGTTGTTACAGAGGTTCAAGAAGATACGATAACAGTAAAGGACGCGGAGGAATCCGATGTTTTCGGCGATGAGTGCATTGTGGAATGTAACGGAATACCTATAATATACTGCGACTATGAAAGCGGAGAGGTGACGGATATTTCCGTTGACGATATTGTTGTGGGAGACGAGATAATTATCGGCATAAGGGATTCGGAAATTAAAAAGCTTCAAAACGGAGAAAATACCGTTAAGGCAGAGCAGATACAGCTTTTGACCCAGAGACTGAATAATAGGTAGCAGACCGATGAAAGATAAAGTAGTTATAAGAAAATACGAAGCGTCGGATTGTGCGGAAATAATAAAACTGTTTTACAATACGGTTCACAGGGTAAACGCAAGGGATTATACGGAAGAACAGCTGAATGTGTGGGCAACGGGAAAAGAGGACTGCGCTAAGTGGGATATGTCTTTTAAGGAGCATTACAGCTATGTCGCCGTTTATAAAGACGATGTTGTCGGCTTCGGCGATATTGATAAAACCGGTTATCTGGACAGACTGTACGTCCGCTGGGATTGTCAGGAAATGGGAATAGCCACGGCGTTATGCGATATATTGGAAAGCTGCACGGACGGAGGAAAAATAACCCATGCGTCTATTACGGCAATGGGCTTTTTCAAAAAGCGCGGCTATAGGGTTCTTAAGGAACAGCAGGTACAACGCGGCGGCATATATCTGACAAACTATGTTATGGAAAAATAAAACAGGCTTTCTGATAAAATTTCAGAAAGCCTGTTTTTATTCCCTTTCGGAAAGAACCTGTTTTTTTGAACGGGATTTCAATATTGACATTATATCCACAACTATAACGGCAGAATCGGAGATTGCTGTGGAAAAGTCGCTTACAAGCAGTGAATATGTTACCCATATTATTTCGTTTATGAGTATGCTTACCCTTGTTTTTCTAACGTCCCTTATAAAGTAACAGCATGTCGTATATTCAACCGTGGCTGCAACGGGCATAAGACCTATTATACCTCTGTTATTGGACAAAAGTCCTAATATAACAACGGAAACGATGATGAACGCCAGAACGGGTTTTGTAAACTTATCCCTCATTATGAATATGTTTCGTATACAGCATATTATAAGGGTAGTTATTGTGGCGTATGCATTAAAAAAGTAAGAGGCAACCGCAAGAAACGCACAGTTTAAAAACTGAAGTACAAAAATTTGCTTTCGGCTTTTAACAACGCAGCTTACGGCAAGAAACACAGCGCCCGTAAAAGATATTATGTTTCCTATAAGTATGTTATTCATACAGTCTGCCCTGCTTTAAAAATTTTAAAAATCCCGTAACTCCGTCCAGTATGTCGTTGTACGCTCTGTCGAAATCCCTTGTAAACCACGGGTCGGAGATGTCGCCCTTCCTGTCGGTATAGTCCAGAAGAAGACGGATTTTTCCGTCGGGGTCTCCTCCTGTTATTTTCATTATGTTTTCCACATTGCGTTTTTCCATTGCGATTATGTAATCGTAGTTTTTGTAATCTTCAGCCGTCATCTTAACCGCGGTTTTTCCATCGCAGCCGATACCGTTTTCTGCTAGCTTTTTCTTTGCGGGAGGGTAAACGGGATTTCCCTTTTCCTCATTGCTGGTTGCGGCAGAGCGCACATAAAAACGGTCTTCGATACCCTGTTTTTTAATCATATCCTTGAAAATAAATTCAGCCATAGGCGAACGGCATATATTGCCTAAGCAGACGAAAAGCACCTTTATCATGTTTTTGTATCTCCTCATAAGTTATTTTTATTGATTATATAACATTATTGTATTACATCAAAGGGGCAAAGGGAAGAAAAATACATTCCGTAAATTTTTCTTTTCTGCTTCTGTTTAGGAACTGTTCGTAGAGATACGGGTCGCAGTTTTTTATGTCGTTTTCAAAAATTTCGATGTAGTCTTTTACCATATTGTTTGCATAGAATATTCCGCATATTTCATCATCGACCATAAGAGAACGCATATCCATGTTTACAGACCCTATACAGCACAGCTCATCGTCTATGGTCATCGTTTTTGCATGGATATAGCCATGATATTTGTATACCTTGGCGCCGAATTCCATTATTTGACCTGCATAGTAGGTTGTAACCGGGTCGAGGAAAAAGCTTGCCTTTATACCGGGAATCATCAGTTCTATTTCCACACCGGAGGCGGCAGCCGTTTTAAGGGCGTCCAAAACGGAAGCGTCGGGAATGAAATAGGGAGACTGTATCCTGATTTTCTTTTTGGCGCTTCGTATCATGCTCAGGTAGTTCATTTTGACGGCTTCCCTGTCATTATCAACGCCGCCCACTACAAACTGACATAAATTGGGTGATTTATGCTGCGGCGGAAGTTTAAGCGTTTCCATATATTTCACCATATCTTCCCAATCCTTTTGACGTACTGCGCATAAAAAGTCCGTCATAAAATATGCGTCCAGATTTGTAACGCAGGCTCCTGTCAGACGTATTTGGGTATCACGCCATGGGTTTTTCTTTTCGGCAAGATATGCATACTGTTTGCCGATATTCATGCCGCCGATATATCCGATTTTGTGGTCTATCGTAACGATTTTGCGGTGGCTGCGGTAATGGGTTAGATACGGTTTTACACGCACTACCTTTCCTCCTGCATCTATAAGAGGTTGGAACATCTTTCGCGGTGTGGACAGATTGGCTATAAAGTCGCACATTACCATGACTGTAACGCCTTCCTTTGCTTTTTTTGTCAGCGCCTCTACCAAAGCCTCTCCCATAACGTCATGGTGGATTGTATAGAAAAGAACATAAATACTTTCCTTTGCTTCCTTAATATCCGCAAAAAGCGCACGGTAATGGGACTCGCCGTTAATAAACAGTTTGTAATCGTCATAGCATGTTACGGGACTGTTATTATAGTTGGCGTTAAACTGCATTACCTGAAGATCCTCATCGGAAAAATTCTGACCTGTCAGCAGATCCTGAGGCGCATTTGCGGCAGGCAGACGCTTGCTCAGCCTTTTACGGCGTACAACGGACGTCAGCTTGATGGCGGTAGTACTGCCGAACACAAGATAAAGAAGTACTCCCAAATACGGTATACATACCATTACAAGCACCCACAGCATGGCTTCCGTAGGGTTTTTTCTTTCTATAAAAATAACTGCCAGAATAGTGGCGATATATATAATCAATAGGATAATTTTAAGCATGGATAACCTCCGGTTTTTTATACCTTTTATAACAGCGGGGCAACGGCTTTTGCGATAAAGCCGAGCATACGGCGTTTAAAAGGTTCTTTTTTCAGCATGTCGGCAGTAACCTCACGGCATTTTCCCTGAGTATAATTAAAGTCGTTTTTAATATCGGGAATACAGTCCGTACCCCACATATATGTAGCGCATTCAAAGTGGTGGTAAAGGCTGCGGTAGTCAAGATTTATTGTACCGACAACGGCTTCTCTGTCATCGCACACGAAAACCTTTGCATGGACAAAGCCGGGCGTATATTCAAAAATCCTTACGCCGGATTCCAACAGCGATTTGTAATGCGTGAAAGCAAGAGAGAACGGTATATACTTATCGGGGACTCCCGGGAGTATTATATGCACGTCAACACCTCGCTCGGCGGCATATTTCAAGGCGTTTTCCAGCTCGCCGTCCAAAATAAGATAAGGCGTCATAATATAAATGTAGTTTTGCGCACGGTTCAGCATATCTATATATACCTGTTCGCCGACCTTGTCCTTGTCGAGGGGGCAGTCGCCGTAGGGCATTACAAAGCCGTTTTCAGCCTGAGGCGGAATAGGTACGTTAAGAAACTTGTCGAAATCCCTGTCCTTTTCGTCCAAAGCCCACATGTGAAGAAACATTCTCGTAAAGCTTCGCGCGGCTTCGCCCTCTACCATTACGGCGGTATCTTTCCAATGTCCGTGCTTTTCATAGGCGTTTATATATTCGTCCGCCAGATTTATGCCTCCGTTAAAGGCAACTTTTCCGTCTATAACCAATATTTTTCGGTGGTCTCTGTAATTGTAATGGGTTGATACAAATGGCTTTATGGGGGCAAACATTTTGCATTTTATGCCCAGCTGTTGCAGCCTTTTCGGATAGTCATGGGGCAGGGTGGAAAACTCGCAGGTGCCGTCGTACAACATTCGTATTTCTACGCCTTCTTTTGCTTTTCTTGCCAGTATTTCCAAAATCTTTCCCCACATTTCACCTTCGTCTACGATAAAGTATTCCAAAAATATGAAATGTTCCGCTTTTTCCAATTGTATAAGCATTTCCTTAAACTTATACTCACCCAGAGGAAAATATTTAACGGCGGTGCGGTCGTATACGGGATAACATCCGCTTCGTTTAACATATTTGGAAAGAGCTGCGGCTCCGGGGTCGGACTGTTGCAAGGCTTTTTCCGTTTCCGGGTTCTGCTTCAGTGAATTTTCGGTTTCCTTGTTTAACTGAGCATAGAGCACTGTAAGAGCGCGGTGTCCGATATTTTTCTGAGTATAGAGAAACAGAAGAGCTCCGAAAACGGGCAGCAGCATGACAACTACAAGCCATGTGATTTTCGATGTCGGGTCCATGGAACTGTTCAGCAGATACAGCACCATAAATACGGTAAATATTACAACTCCGCCGTAAATATGGGGCAGGAACTCCTCAAACCAGTGGAAAATAGTGAACAGGAACAGAACCTGCACGGCTAACAGTGCAATAATCAAACCGGAACGGCTGAAAATCATTGTGGAAAAAAATCTTTTTTTTTTTTTTTGTTGTAATCCAGACTAAGATACAAACCTTTAAGGAACGGTGGAAAATCATTCGGAATATACTCTGTTTGCCTTTTTTTAAAAGGCGTAATCCGGTTTCTTTAGCGTCATCTTTCATAATGTACCCCTTTCTTATGGAATGTACGGATTTTTAGGCAAAATTCTGCATTATATCTTAATTTATTATAACATGCATAAATTATGTTTAGAATTAAGTATCATTAAAATTTGATAAGTATGGCGATTATAAAACAGTTTCAAAACGTCGGGAATTTCCTTTGTTTTCCTTATAAAATTAAGAAAAATGTATTTGAACCGTCCGATAAATTATTATATTATGTCAATAAACGGAGGCGATTGACTTATGAACAAAAACAGAATGAAATTGTGCGCCGCTCTTCTTGTTGCCGCGCAGATACCGACAACGGTTTTTGCCGCCGACTGGTGTGTGAACGGCGGTACGTCAATTAAAAAAAGTGATGAAAGATATAATATAAACCCTTGGAATACTGCGGAAATAACGGCAGGCGCAGCCGACGGAAAAATTAAAATGGTTACGGAGGACGGAATTGTGGAAGTAAACACGACTCCGCTTTACAGTCTTTCGGAGGCATATACCGACAGGGTTACGGAAAAAGACGGCATTTGGGGCGTGGAGAGAAATGTTACGGTTACGGAATTTGACGGAAGCGAGGACTGGGAACTGTACAAACAGCCGGGATATATCAATGACAGCACGGTCATATTCACATGCACCACTCCCGACGAATACAGGATACAAAACGGCATAAGCACTCATTTTGACGTTGTTTCCGATAAGACTCAGAAAAACAGTATATACGACGGCATTTCTTTCGGCAGGGAGAACGGCACTATTCTTATGCGCTTTATGAATGTAAGGGGCATATCCGATGTTGACTCACTCAAAAAATATCTTAAGGGACAGCATGAAAGCGGAAATGGCGTAAAGCTTATATATCCTGCGGCAGAAAGCGAGTTTGTACCTTTTGACGACGATGTTCAGGAAAAACTGGATAAGTCCGAAGTGAGAGGTATAGCGGGAGGCAGGCTTCTGAAAATAGAACCCTATGAGGAACTTTCGGACAACGGAAAATTGACGGCTGAAGCTCTCGGCTTTTTAAAAGGCATAAGCGAAATAACGGTGGAAAATGCCGACGACGGACTTATGTACTATATGGAGGGCATATATGTTGATGATGATTCGGTTACGGTAGAAGTAATAGACTCCGACGATAATATATACAGCGGAAGCATTGATTTTAAAGATACGGATTTTCTGAAACAGACAATAACGGAAATTATTGTTAAGGGTCATAACGATACCGTAATAAGGCTTGGTATGGATCTGTCAAAGACCAAAATACCGTATGATACCGTAAATGGGTTTAATATCCGTCTGGCAGACAGCTGTATAAAGGAAAGCGAAATCATATTGCCGGAGTATATGCCGATTGTAGGCGGAGACATAAGCATATATCCCGGAAATGCTGTCATGTACGGCAATGACAGGGCGGAAGCAGAGGATATTACAGAGGACGAAATAGAAATTTCTTTCGGAGATAAAACCAAAACGATAGAGCTTAAAGAGATAGGAAAAACAGACGATAATAAAGATGATTTGACCGTATTGTTTTTGGGGGACAGCCTTATCAATGAAAATTATTATACGGAAGCCGTAAAGAAACTGAATCCCCATATAACTTTTTTGGGAACAAGGGGAAATGCGGATGCGCCGCATGAGGGAAGAGGCGGCTGGTCGGCATACGACTACTGCAACGAAACTTCTAAGTACGGCTTTACAAACCCGTTCCTTTTTGACGGAGAGTTTGATTTTGAACGGTATATGGAGACAAATAACTATAAAAATGTTGATACAGTCGTATTGAACCTGGGCATAAACGACCTTAACCTTACGGGGCATAACAGCCATGAGGAAATACTCGGTTATTTCGATACAATAGTAAACGGAATACACGAATATGACGAGAATATCGATATTCTCATAAATACTCCCATAATGCCTTATGCAGAGGAAAAAAACACGGCGTACAAAAACGACAGACTGGAATTTATAAAAAGTCTGTACGGACATTTCGGGGATATGGAGGAGGACGGAATAATTATCGTACCGACATATCTTGCCGTTGACCCCCATAACGGTTATAAGCTTGCCGAGCCGATAATCGATGAGTTCAATCAGGATTACGGCCTTGTAGTAAACGACGCCACACACCCCAATAAAAAGGGATACAAACAAATGGCGGAAATTACCTGCCTTTATATGGAGTACGCAAAAGCAGTTGAAAAGTAAATAGAAAAATAAAAAATCCTTCTGAAAAACAGAAGGATTTTTTGTTAAATATCATTGCATAAATCCAAAGGCGATTGACTTTTTTTCCGTCAAAGTATATCATATCTCTGTAAAAAACGTCAGAAAATGACTTGATAAAGTCCGTATGATATTAGAATTCATAGGGCGAGGTTGAAACCATAAGCATTCTTACGATTTCGTCGGAGTTATTTTCCCACCTATGACCGATGGAATTCGGATAATAAAGGGTATCGTTTTTTTCAAGCTCGTATTTACGGTCGCCCTCCAGGTCGAATGTGAGACGACCCTCCAGTATGAATACAAATTCTTCTCCGCCGTGGTGGCTGTAGCTGCCCGAATCGGCATGAGGGGGAGTTTCCACAAGGGCGGCGTACATCTCGTTTTTGCCCTGTATAATAAGGGATTCCTTTATTTGTCTGCCGTTGCTTATGTTTCTTATAAAAGGCTCGTGTACGGCTCTTTTTACAAGTCTTATTTTGGGTTTATCTTCTTCTAAAAACAGGGAAAATACAGGAACTTCAAGGGCGTCGCATATTGCCTTCAACGTAATGAGATTGGGTGAATTTTTACCGGTTTCTATCTGGCTGATCGTACTTGCTGCGATATTGGAGGCGGCGGAAAGGTCTCGAATAGACATATCCTTGTTTATGCGGTGCTGTTTCAGTTTGTTCCCTATAGATTCAATATCCAATTAGTAACACCACCTAAATTTCAAAGTTTACACATTATATCAAAATATAACAATTAAGTCAATTGAGCGAAATGCCCGTTGGCTGAGTATCGGGAGGAAAGAAATGAACGGTTTATTAAACGAAGTAAAACAGCTTCACGGACAGGTAATCGAGTGGAGGAGACATTTTCATCAAAATGCCGAGCTGTCATTCGAGGAGTACAAGACGTCGGACTTTATAGAGGAAAAGCTTAAAAGCTTCGGCAACATAGAAGTATTGCGCCCCACAAAGACAGGCGTTATCGGAAAAATTCACGGAAAAACAGAAGGCCCTGTCATTGCTTTAAGGGCGGATATAGACGCGCTTCCCATGACGGAGACAAACGACCTTCCATTCGTATCCGTAAACAAAGGAGCCATGCATTCCTGCGGACATGACGGACATGCGGCAATGCTCCTGGGAATAGCGAAGCTTTTTTCGGAAAAGACGGAACAGCTGAAAGGTACTCTTGTTTGCATATTCCAGCATGCGGAGGAGGTTCCCCCCGGAGGCGCAATCGAAATGGTAAGAGCGGGCGTTATGGAAGGCGTTGACGAAATATACGGAATACACCTTTCATCAAACTATCCTACGGGAAAATTCGGCGTTGTCAGCGGCCCTCTCACATCGGCAACGGACAGATTTGATATAAAGGTAATCGGCAAGGGCGGACATTCGTCTCTTCCCGAGCAGTGTGTCGACCCTATTGTAGCGGCTGCCCAGATAGTAACGGGACTCCAGAATATCGTAGCGAGAAGAATAAGCGCATACGATACGGCGGTTCTTTCCGTATGCCAGATACACGGCGGCGACGCCTACAACATAATACCGGGAGAGGTTACAATAACAGGCTCCGTAAGGACGTTCTCCAAGGAACTGAGAAACAATATGCCTGTTATGATAAAGGAAATATCCGACGGAATAGCCGCAAGCATGGGCGCTAAATGCGAGGTTTCCTATGAAAGAGGATATGATTCCGTAATAAACGACGAGGCGCTTACCGATACTGCAAGGGAAGTTATAGCGGACTGGTTCGGACAGGAAGCTGTTTTGGAAATACAGCCTGTAATGCCGGGAGAAGACTTCTCTGCATTTACGGAAGCCGCAGGCTGCCCCGGTGTTTTCGTTGAAATAGGAACGAGAAACGAGGAAAAAGGAACGACAAGACCGCACCACAATACGACATATCTTATGGACGAGGACGGACTCTATTACGGTACTGCGTTTTTTGCGGCTATGATAGAGAAAAAGATGATGTAAAAACGGAGGTTTTTTTATGGCAGTTATAAATGTTACCGCCGAAGCTTCGGATTCCACAAAGACTTATATAAAAACTGGAGGGCACAGCATCGTAATAGATGAGCCGCCTTTGTTCGGCGGGGAGGATACTGCGCCAAGCCCCGTGGCGATGTTTCTGGCGTCGTTGGCAGGCTGTATAAACGCCATCGGTCAGTGGGTTTCCAAGGAAATGAATTTTAAAATAGAAAGACTGTATGTAAATATAGACGGAGAGGTTGACGGAACAGCTTTCTTTACAGGCAGTAAGGAAAAAAGAGCGGGATTTTCAAATATTGACGTTTCCATAGAACTGGAAGCCGACATAAGTGATGAAAAGAGAGCGTTATGGCTGAAAAACGTAGTGGAAAGATGTCCTGTTTCGGACAACATAATGAACACGACTCCCGTTAATTTTAATGTAAAATAATATATATTATTGTTTGTTTTGGTCTATTTGTGAATTGACAAAACGAATAATATTCGATATAATGAACACAATTCGTAGGACAGCCGGTGGAGTCTGACATTAAGTTTTTTGCTCCATAACTGTCCTATTTTTAAATAGGGAGATGCGCATATATGAAAGAGAAAAGAAAGGTGTTTCTGTTGGCGCTTCCGTGCGCAATTACGTTGCTTGCGGCATTCATTATACCTATGGTATACACGTTTATAAAGGCGCTTTTGACAGACAACCTTACGTATTACACAAAGTTTTTTACAGATCCGTTTTATTTGAAAATATTTAAGAACACAGCTGTTCTTTCCGTAAAGACAACCGTTCTTACATTGCTTTTGGGTTATCCGACGGCATATTTTTTGGCAAGGACAAAATCCAAGATAAAAGGTTTTCTTATGATAGCGACAATATTCCCGTTTCTTGTCAGTGCGGTCATCAGGGCGTACGGTTGGATGGTAATATTGGGCGGTTCGGGGCTTTTAAACCAGGTACTTATGAAATGGAACATTATAGAGGCTCCTCTTAACCTTATGTATACGGAAACAGCGGTTATGATAGGTATGGCGCAGCTGCTCCTGCCTTATATGATACTTGCCATAACGGGCGTTATACAGTCCATAGATAAAAATGTAGAAAATGCCGCAAGAAGCCTCGGTGCAAACCCTGTGCAGACATTTTTAAAGGTAACGTTTCCTTTAAGCGCTCCCGGCGTAATATCAGGCTGCATACTTGTGTTTACCATGAGCATGACGTCTTATATCACTCCTCAGCTTTTAGGAGGGGCGCAGTATCTGACTATGACAACACTTATATACAACCAGATAAAGACTACATATAATCTGGAGTTTGCCAACGCTATATGCTATATACTTGTATTTGCCATACTTGTATTCCAGGTAGTATCAAACGGCCTGAGCAACAGCGTAAATAAAAGATTGGGAAGTGGAAAAAATGCGTGAAGACAGAGTAAACTGGTTCAGCAAGCTGATTACTATACTGACATATACGTTTATACTTGCGCCGATGATAATAATCGTCGCGGTATCTTTCAACCCGAGCGCGGCGATAACTTTCCCTCCGGAAGGGTTTTCGCTGAAATGGTATCAGAATATTTTTACGGGACATACGGACTTTGTAACAGGATTTGCAAACAGTATTAAAATAGCCGTAATCGCTACAATATTCGATATATTTATAGGCGTTTTTGCCTCTCTCAGCGTTACGAAGTATAATTTTAAGGGAAAGAGCCTGCTTGTATCGTTTTTTACAAGCCCCATGTTCATTCCGTCCATATCGTTTGCGTTCGTGCTTATGAGAACTACGGCTTCAATCAAAATGTTCACGCCTTTTACGAAGATTTTGATCGGACATATCGTTATAATACTTCCGTATATAATACGAAACACCATGAGCGTGCTTATAAACTTCAACTGGACTTTAGAGGACGCGGCGGCAAGCCTCGGTGCAAATCCGAGACAGGTGTTCTTTAAGATAACGCTTCCGCTCATAAAGCCGGGCATAATCTCGGGCGCCATGCTTGCGTTCCTTTATTCGTTTGACGAGGCTGTAATAAGCAGCTTCCTCACTTCGGCAAAATTTACGACAATGCCGATACAGATTATAAACTATATGGAGTTCCAGTTTGACCCGACGGTAGCTGCCATAGCAACGATACTTATGGCGTCGTCGCTTATAATAATGCTTGTTATAAACAAGCTGGTCGGTCTTGACTCTATGGTAAACTAAGGAGGAATAATCGGTGGGATACCTTAAACTGAACAATTTGACAAAGAAATACGGCGACTTTACAGCCGTATCGAATATAAATATAGATTTGGAAAAGGGCGAAATGGTTGCCCTTCTGGGCGGCAGCGGCTGCGGAAAAACTACCATACTGCGTATGATAGCCGGATTTATAGAGCCTAACGAGGGTACTGTTGAAATAGACGGAAACGTAATGAACAAAATACCGGCATACAAAAGAAACGTGGGTATTTTTTTCCAGAACTATGCGCTGTTTCCCCATATGACGGTTTTCGACAACGTAGCTTTCAGCCTGAAGCTGAAAAAACTGCCGAAAGATGAAATAAAGAAAAAAGTAGAGGATATATTGGAGCTTGTAAAGCTTGTAGGCTTAGGCGAGCGTTATCCCAGAGAGCTTTCGGGCGGACAGCAGCAGAGGGTTGCCCTTGCAAGGGCGCTTGTTATGGAGCCTAACGTACTCCTTTTGGACGAGCCTTTAAGCAACCTGGACGCACAGCTGAGAATAGAAATGCAGGTGGAAATAAAGAGGATACAGCGTCATCTCGGTCTTACGACTATAATCGTTACCCATGACCAGGAAGAGGCGGTTTCCCTTGCCGACAGGATAATAATAATGAATGCGGGACATATATACCAGATGGGTACGCCCAAATATGTGTTCAATCATCCTGCTTCACCTTTCGTTGCGGACTTCATGGGCTTCTCCAATTTTGTGGAAGGAACTGTGGATTCTGTTGACAGCGAAAGAATATCGGTTAAAACATCCACAGGCATTACGGTATCTTCCACAGACAGCGAGAGCCACCGCGTGGAAAAAGGCGAAAAGGCAATCTTTACGGTAAGACCCGAAAACGTAATCGTACTGGATAAGGAAGAACCCGGCTGTCTTAAAGGAAAAGTAATGAATGTTACATATAAGGGAAATATGACAAGGATAGATGTGGAAGGCATTTTCGACGAGGTTTTCCATGTCAGCAGTTATGATTATGACGGACCTTCTGCCGGAGAGGAAATATATTTGTCCATACCGGAATCGAAGGTTATCATATATAAAAAATAATTTACTTAAATCTTTTTGATTGAAAGGAGAAAAAACGATGAAGAAATTTTTATCAGTTATGCTCGTTGCCGCTATGTCAGTTTCAGCTTTAACAGCATGCGGCTCATCAGAGAAGCCTGCTGAAAATGAAACAGCAGAAACAACCGAAGGCGGGGAAACAGACTTTACGGGAGCAGAGCTTACGGTATGTACATGGGGCGGCTCTACAGGCGCAGCTACAAAGGAACTTGCCGCTGACTTTGAAGCAAGATACGGATGTACAGTAGTATTTGACGAAGTAAACGCCAATGCAGACCGTATTGCAAAAATCCAGTCTCAGGTAGAATCAGGAAACGTGGAAACAGACGTTGTATACCTTTCAGGCGCTTATGCAAAGCAGGGCGAGGCTCTTGAACTCTTTGAGAAGATTGACACAAATGTTGTAAAAAACATTGATAACCTTTATGATTTTGCTAAAAACGACACAGGTTACGGCCCTATGGTTACAGTAGGACGTTACGGTATCATGTACAACGAAGACGTTCTTAATGAAAAGGGACTTGAAGCTCCTAAATCATATATGGACCTTTTCGATGACAAATATGCAGGTCTTGTAGCTCTTCCCGCTATGTCAGGAACAGCAGGTCCTTACATCTTATCAAAGATAGCGGAAGACCTGGGTGGAAGCCTTGATGACCGTCAGGCAG
>URLB01000017.1 GCA_900548595.1 uncultured Eubacteriales bacterium | reverse complement strand
AGTTCGGCAGGAATTACCGCCTTAATTACATTTTCTATTATATCTTTTCTTATTTGTTCCTGAGTAGCCTCTGGGTCATGCTGAGTTGATATAACTACCGTGTCGACTGCAACAGGTTTATCGTCTTCATACACTACTGTAACCTGAGATTTTCCGTCAGGTCTGAGATATGGAAGAGTACCGTTTTTTCTTACTTCCGTAAGTCTTCTTGTAAGCTTGTGCGCAAGATGTATGGGCATGGGCATAAAGTCTTCGGTTTCATCACATGCAAAACCGAACATCATACCTTGGTCGCCGGCACCTGTATCAAATTCGCTTGTATCTTCGCCTGTTTTGTGTTCAAGAGCTTTATCAACACCCATTGCAATGTCAGGAGATTGACCATGTATAGATGTAATAACAGAGCATGTATCGCAGTCAAAGCCGTACTTTGCCCTGTCATATCCGATTTCTCTTACAGTATCTCTTACAACTTTTTCGATATCAACGTAAGCGTTTGTAGTTATTTCACCCATTACAAATACAACGCCTGTTGTTGTTACCGTTTCGCATGCAACTCGCGACATAGGGTCTTTGCTGAGAAGTTCATCAAGTATAGCGTCTGAAATCTGATCGCATATTTTATCGGGATGTCCTTCCGTAACAGACTCAGATGTAAACAATCTTCTTGCCATAAATTAACATTCCTTTCTGATTTTAGAAGTAAAAGAAAAAAGCCCCGCAGGGCTTTAATTTTTTGCTGAACCTTATCTTCCGCTGAAAACAGCGGGGGAATTGGCACCGTGCTTTATGCCGGTTGCCGGGTTTCACAGGGCCCTGTCCCTCTACCACTCTTGATAAGATATTATATAACTATTATGATAATCTATTATACATGCAATATTGGTTTTTGTCATTACTCAAAACAAAATTTTTGTCCGATATGAAAAATTATTTTAAATCCTCATTGTTTTTCATAAGACGTTTATAGAAAAATCCTGTTGAATAAAGGGCTGCGGCAGGATTGTGCACAAGAACTTTATCCTTTACAATCATGGTTGTACACGGAGCTTCGGAGTATTTGTAAAATATGGAATCGTGTCCGACGCACAGGCCGAGAACTATATTCAGGTCTGTTTTTTCATCGTTTAATATTTTTGCCTGTAAAGTGGGATTGCATACGTTTTTTCCTGTTTTTTCGCAGTCTTCATAAAGACCTATGGCTGTTTTGGGAGTAGTTCCGGCTTTGCACGTAACTCCGAAAACTTCAAAACCGTGTATTCTTAAAATTCTTGCCAAAGTATTGGCTTCTTTTATTAAAGCGGCGCAGTTGGCTATGCCGAGTTTTTTTGCTCCCATTTTTCTTGCGAACATTATTGTTTCTTCAACTCTTGTAAGTTTTCCGAAGCCTTCATATTCGACCTCGCCGGCGGCAATTGCGAGTTTATGCGTCTCGGGGTCGTCATAGCATGACATAGCTTCGGCATATTGCCCGGGCGTGATATTTAATGAAACGCAGTAATCGGGGAATTCTCCCGCCATTGTATGACAGTTTATGACACCGCAGTCGGCGCAGCTTTTACAAAAATCCATTGGTATCTCTCCTTATACATTTATAAAGTAAAATCAGTATTAATATTAGCATACGATTATAATACGGACAACATTTATGCAAATTTAATTAGAATAGTTTTAAAATGAATAAATTATCTTGACCGGTCTAACCAAGTCTGATATAATAAACCGCTGTAAGGGAGTAGTCGGCGCCTAAGGCGTGATGAAGTCAACATACTGAAATCAAAAGATTTCTGGCTTTGTATTAAATGACGAGACTTGTCTGTCAGTGGCGGATAGGGCTTGTCTTTATTTTTTTCCGCTGCTGTTAATAACAACGGAGGGGAAAAATAATGGGCTTTACTGAACTGTTTATTTTGGCTGTGGGACTTGCCATGGACGCTTTTGCGGTGTCTGTATGCAAAGGCCTTTCATTGGGAGAGACAAAACTGAAACATTCTGTTACCGCAGGACTGTATTTCGGTGGGTTTCAGGCAATTATGCCTCTGATAGGATATATGTTAGGAATTAGGTTTCAGCATATGATTCAAAGGGTTGACCACTGGATAGCGTTTGTACTTCTTCTGATAATAGGTATAAATATGATAAGAGAAGCAAAGGAGCAGGAAGAATGCTCGTCTTCAATGAAGCCGAAAGATATGCTGCCGATGGCGGTAGCAACCAGCATTGACGCTTTGGCAGTCGGAGTTACATTTGCTTTTCTCGGTGTAAACATTGTATGGGCAGTAAGTCTTATAGGCGTTATAACATTTATCCTGTCTGCTGTCGGCGTAAAAGTCGGCAGTGTGTTCGGGTTCAAATATAAATCAAAGGCCGAAATACTGGGGGGAGCTGTTTTAATTCTTATGGGAATTAAAATACTTCTTGAGCATTTAGGACTTTTGGGGTAAAATTAAAGACTCTTATATGAGGGAGTAATTCCGCACCGTGAGTGCGAGGTAGATCAACACCACTGGCGATAAAAGCCTGGTCTATCCATAAAGAATGAGACTCATATACAAACGGCGTTTGTATACGAGTCTTTTTTGTTGGGTATGTTAATGATAGTATAGGAGGGAAAGTATTTTATGAAAGAGTATTTATCCGAAATTAAACAGGTTCTGGAAGAACAGAACACAAAGGAAAACGGTCTTTCTTCAGAAGAAGCCGCCGGAAGACTTTCAAAGTTCGGACCTAACAAGCTGGCTGAAGGAAAAAAGGAGTCCATAATTCATAAATTTCTTATGGAATTGAAAGACCCGATGATAATTATACTTATCGCAGCGGCGGTAATATCGGGAATCACATCGGCATATTCCGGAGAATCCGCGGCAGATACAGTCATAATTATGGTAGTTGTAATAATCAATGCCGTACTCGGAGTTGTTCAGGAAAGCAAGGCTGAAAAAGCCATTGCTGCGTTACAGGAAATAGCCGCGGCTACAAGTAAGGTACTGAGGGACGGAAAACAGGTTACGGTAAAAAGTGAGGAACTTGTTCCCGGAGATGTTATTGTTCTTGAAGCAGGAGACGCAGTACCTGCCGACGCACGTATAATAGAGTGTGCGAGCATGAAGGTAGAAGAGGCTGCTCTTACGGGAGAATCGGTACCTGTAAATAAACTTATAGATGTGCTTAATCTCGGAGCGGAAAAAGATATACCTCTCGGAGACAGAAAAAATATGGTTTATATGGGTTCCACTGTAGTTTACGGACGAGGCAAAGCCGTAATATGCGGAACAGGTATGAATACGGAAATGGGTAAAATAGCGACAGCCCTTACAGACGCTAAGGAAGAGGTTACTCCTCTCCAGAAAAAGCTTAATCAGCTCAGTAAAATATTGAGTTTCCTCGTTATCGGAATATGTATCGCCATATTTGCCATAGATTTGTTCAGATATTATCCTAACATAAACGGAGAAACTATACTTGATACATTTATGGTAGCAGTCAGCCTTGCCGTTGCTGCTATACCGGAAGGACTTGCCGCTGTTGTAACGATAGTGCTTTCCATAGGCGTAACAAATATGTCAAAGAGAAACGCCGTTATTAGAAAGCTTACGGCTGTTGAAACTCTTGGATGTACTCAGATAATATGTTCCGATAAAACAGGTACGTTAACACAGAATAAAATGACTGTTGTTGAACATTCTACAGAAGATGTAAAACTTCTTTCAATGGGAATGGCTCTTTCTTCCGATGCGGAACTTGACGGAAGCGAAGCAGTCGGAGAACCTACCGAATGTGCTCTTGTAAACGACGCTTTTAAAGAAGGAATGGCTAAGAATGAGCTTGTAAAGAAATATCCGAGAATAGGCGAAGCTCCTTTTGACTCTTCACGTAAGATGATGAGTACAGTACACAAATCAGACGACGGAAAGATAATACAGTTTACAAAGGGCGCTCCCGACGAAGTTCTTAAACGTTGTACAAAGGCGCTTATAGGTGGAAAAGAAGTTGAACTTACTTCTGAAATAAGAGAAAATATTTTGAAGGCAAATAAAGGAATGGCAGATAAAGCCCTCCGTGTACTTTGCGGAGCTAAAAGAGACTGGAACAGCGAACCGGAAAGCTTTGAACCGGATTTCCTTGAAAAAGATCTCTGCTATTTAGGACTTTCGGGAATGATTGACCCGATACGTCCGGAAGTTAAGGACGCCATTGTCGAGTGTAAAGAGGCGGGCATAAGACCTGTTATGATAACAGGAGACCATAAAGATACTGCCGCAGCCATAGCTATGCAGCTCGGAATTATAACGTCTGCGGAACAGGCAATAACAGGCGCACAGCTTAACGAAATCTCAGATGAAGAACTCAGCAAGACAATTCAGAACTATTCCGTATATGCAAGGGTACAGCCGGAGCATAAAGTACGTATAGTAAACGCTTGGCGTTCAAAGGGTTATATCACGGCAATGACGGGAGACGGAGTAAATGATGCACCGTCAATAAAGAGCGCCGATATAGGCGTCGGTATGGGTATTACAGGCACTGACGTTACAAAGAACGTAGCCGACATGGTACTTGCAGACGATAACTTTGCTACAATAGTATCCGCTGTAGAGGAAGGAAGACGTATTTACGATAACATACGTAAGGCAATACAGTTCCTGCTTTCATCAAACCTGGCGGAAGTGCTTGCAATATTTGCGGCTACGATACTCGGCTTTGTTATACTGGAGCCTGCACACCTTCTTTGGATAAACCTTATAACAGACTGTTTCCCCGCAATTGCCCTCGGAATGGAGCAGAGTGAGAGAGACATAATGAAGAGAGCTCCCAGAAGTGCGAACGACGGAATTTTTGCCGGCGGTATGGGATTTGATGTTGCTATGCAGGGTGTTATCATAACATGCCTTACAATGGCTGCATACTTCATAGGACATTTTATGGAAGCAGGCGTTTGGGAAGCCGTAAACAGCGCTGACGGAACAACAATGGCGTTCCTTACACTCTCTATGGTAGAGATATTCCATTCATTTAATATGCGTTCAAGAAGAGGCTCCATATTCAGTATGCCTCACAGAAACAAATATCTCTGGGGCGCAATGGTAGTTTCATTTATCTGCACAACAGCGGTAATTTATGTTCCTTTCCTTTCAAATGCATTCGGATTTGAACATATATCAATTGCCGAATATGCGGTAGCTATGGGACTTGCGTTCCTTATCATACCTATTATGGAAATCATAAAGGCTATAGAAAGAAAAATCGAAAGTAAAAAATAACTATTATATGCCCATGACGAAAGTCATGGGCATTTGAAGGTATCGACAAAGTCGACACCTTTCGTCGAAATCAGGATTTCGACGAGTTGAGACAGAGGCAGAAACAGACAGGTTCCATCGGCAAAAATGCCTTGAAACCTGCTGTTTTCCTCGGCAGGAGTAAATCCTGCCTGCGGATTCCATTCGGGAAACGGTTTTGTTTCCCGAACCCTTCCGCTATACGAAAATCAATTTATCTACAGTCTGATATGCCCATGACGAAAGTCATGGGCATTTTTATATTGATAAAAATATGAAATTTATATAATTGACATATTAAATAAGCTAATTTATACTTATTTTGTCTTAAATAAGACAAATGGAGGTGGATGATGAAAGAACTTGACAATAAAAAACGCAATAAATATATTACGTCAATGGGAAAAAATATTCAGTTTATAAAACTGGAGAAAGAAATAAAGGAACTTATTGTCGGAGACGAGAGAGCGGAATGGCTTAATTTTTCCAAAAATGAAATTATATATGGGTATGACAGCTATAAAAAGAGCCTCGGCATAATTTTAAAAGGAAAAGTTTCGGTAAGAAAGGACAGAACGTCTAATGTTTTGATTAATACTTTAGGGAACGGAGATATTTTCGGAGGAGCCGCTCTGTTTAGTAAATACGATAGATTTATAGGTACTCTAAGGGCAGAAACAGACAGCGATATACTTTTTATTCCCGAAAATCTTATGGAGGAAATAATAGTAAAATCACCTGAATCGGCAGTAAGCTATATCAAATATTTATCGGAATCACTGATGTTTTTAAATAACAGACTTGATATATTTACTGCCGGAGGAGCAGAGGAGAGAACCCTCGAATATATAAGAAAAAACAGTAGGACAGACGAAAACGGAAGAACTGTGGCGGACGGGATGAGTATGACGGAACTTTCCGAGTATCTTGCCGTCGGAAGAGCGACGTTGTATCGTATACTTGATGAATTTCAAAGAAACGGAATAATACAAAGGGACGGACGAAAAATATACATAGAAAAGGAGATTTAATTATGAAAAAAACGGCTTTGTTGATACTTGCTTTGGTTTTGGCATTTTCTGTTTCGGGATGTTCGGAAAATAAAGCTGAAATCGGTAATGAACCTGTGAACATAACAATGCTTAAAGGATCTACGGGTATAGGCGCGGTTAAGCTGATGGAGGAAAGTGAAAAAAATGAAACGGACGGGAACTACAATATAAATGTATCCGCAGCGGCAGATGACGCCATGGCAAAGATAATAAGCGGCGAGGTCGATATTGCCGCAGTACCGACAAATATAGCTCCGCTTATATATAATAAAACAAATGGCAATATAGCGGTTTTAGCTGTCAATACATTGGGCGTATTGTATATTGTTGAAAACGGAGACAGCATACACACCATTAAGGACTTAGAGGGAAAAACCATATATTCTTCGGGACAGGGAGCAGTTCCGGAATATGTTCTTAATTATCTGCTGGAAAAAAATAATGTTGAAAACGTAAACATAGTATATATGACGGAACATGCGGAAGTTGCGGCGGCATTGGCAGACGGAAGAGCCGATATAGCGTTACTTCCCGAACCAAATGTAACAGCGGTTATGATGAAAAACAGTCAAACAAGGATAGCGGTAGATGTAAACGACGAGTGGAAAAAAACTAACGGAAGCGAACTTGCCATGGGCTGTATTATAGCAGGAAAAGAATTTGTTGATGAAAATGAAGAAGCTGTGGATACGTTTTTAAAAGAATACAGCGAAAGTATTGATTATGTAAATAATAATGTTTCAGAGGCGGCAGAGCTGGTAGAAAAATACGGAATAATGGCTTCTTCGGACGCAGCTGTTAAGGCCATACCGAACTGTAATATTGTATATAAAGAAAAAGATGAAATGAAAACTATGCTTGAAGCATTTTACGATGTACTTTACAAAGCAAATCCTAAATCGGTAGGCGGAGAAATTCCCGATACGGAGTTATACTATGATTAAGAAAAAAGGTATAGGCGTAATATTATTCTGGCTTATAATATGGCAGACGGTATACATTGTAATAGGCAGCGACGTACTGTTTGCCTCGCCTTATAATACCGTATGCGAGATTATAAAGCTGATTTTGAGTTCGGAATTTTATAAAATAATATTTTGCTCATTTTTTAGAATTGCCGTCGGATTTTTTGCTGGAACGGCAGGCGGACTAATTTTGGGAATAATAACAGGAGTCAATCAAACGGCATACGATTTGTTCAAACCAGCCGTTAATGTTATAAAGGCGGCGCCTGTAGCGTCTTTTATAATACTTGCGCTGGCATGGCTTAAATCCGGAGAAGTACCGGTGTTTATTTCTTTTTTGACTGTAATACCGATAATATGGGCAAATATTACAGAGGGCATAAGGAATATTGACGCAAAACTATTGGAAATGGCACAGGTTTATAACTTTACACGGGAAATGAAACTGAAAAAAATATATATTCCCTCGTTGAAGCCGTATATGCGTTCAGCGGTAAGCACAGGCGCAGGGTTTGCCTTTAAAAGCGGAATAGCAGCTGAGGTAATAGGCTCGCCTGCATTTTCCATAGGGAGAAAACTTTACGAGTCTAAAATTTATCTTGAAACCTCGCAGCTTTTTGCATGGACAGCAATAATTATTGTTTTAAGCATTATTTTTGAAAAAGTCCTCGGACGACTGACGGGGAGGTAAAGTAATGAAATTTGAAAACGTAGTTAAACTTTATAACGGAAAAAAAGTATTAGACAGCTTAAGCTTTGAAGCTGAAAAAGGAAAACCGGTATGTCTTTTCGGAGAAAGCGGTTCGGGAAAAACAACTGCCTTGAACATAGCGGCAGGACTGTGCAAGGCGGACGGCGGAAGTATAACGGGAGCCGAAGGCAGGATTTCCTATGTCTTTCAAGAGGACAGGCTTCTTGAATGGTTTACCGCAGAAGAAAATATAATGATGACGGCTGTAAATATGCCTGCCGTAAAAAAATTTATTAATGTTGCGGAACTGGAGGATTGTCTCAACATGTATCCTTTGCAGATGAGCGGAGGAATGAAAAAGAGAACTGCAATAGCGAGGGCGGTCGGATATGACGGAGATATTATATTGTTAGATGAACCTTTTAACGGAATAGACAATAAAAGAGTTGAGGCAATAGCGGAGTTTATGAAAGACTTTATCAAAGATAAAATATGTATTGTAGTAACGCATAATAAGCACGAGGCAGATATACTTGGCGCAAAAATAATAAAAATTATTTAAAAATGATAATAATTATTATTGACTAATATTTATTATTTGGTACAATATATTTGGGTGATATAAATGAACAAAAAACAAATCGCTGTATATGAAAAAAGAGGCTATGATAATGCTTCTTTTGCAACAGGATATTCTAAAGAAAAAGCAGATTTATGCGTAAGAAAAATATATGAAACTTACAGAAAAAAACTCAAAGAAGACGGGTATTACGGATACGGAGAAAGTTTTTCCGCTCCTGAGTCAATAGAAGATGATGAAAAAATAAATTATATTGACCTTATAAAAGATGTCGATTTTACGGACAGAAGAAGTATCTTCCTTAAGGAGCTTGACGCTGAGGAACTTAATTTCATGGAAAAATACGTAATATACGGAAAACATCTTCTTCAGGCAGGAAAAATTGACGAAAGATGCGTGTATACAAAGGAAACGGACGCATATAAGGATCTTTGCGAAAATATTGTAGGACAGCAGGAGATGAAAGAGACTCTCTGCAAGCTGGGCGCTGTGTTCTCATATACGCAGAAAAGAAAGCTTTATGACCTCAATACTGCTGACATACACAAGGTTTTTGCTTTCATAGGACCTCCGGGAACAGCAAAAACAACATCGGCAAGATATTTTGCAAGAATGATGAGCGAAGAAGGCGTTTTAAGCGGACATAGAATTGCTTATGTTACGGGTACCCAGTTAAAAGCAAAATATGTTGGACAGACTGCGGCAAAAGTACATGACATTTTCATGGATAATGATATAATAATAATTGACGAGGCTTATTCGCTTGTAAATTATAATGAAACATCAAGGACAGACAGTTTTTCTCAGGAGGCGTTGGCTCAGCTTTGTATCGAGGTTGAAGACCACAGTTATGATAAGCTTATAATTTTTGCCGGATACGGCGGAGACATAGACGACAAGCATAACAAAATGAAAAAATTCCTTGATGAAAATCCCGGAATAAGCAGTCGTATTACTTTTACGGTCAACTTTTCTTCCTACAGCGAAGAGGAAATGCTGGACATATTCAAACTGCTTGCAAGTAACGCAAGTTACCGCCTAGAGGACGGCTGGAGGGAAATACTTCTTCCTTTCTTTAAAGAAAGAATAAAAGCTCCTAACTTCGGTAACGGACGAGAGGCAAGAAGGCTTCTTGAACATTCCATGTCAATTGCAGCGCAGAGCTATATAGAATGGGAGAGAAAACCTCATGATTTTGCCAGCGAGGGAGAAAAAGAAAAGGCGGAAATCGAACGTCTTACAATGTTGACCTGTGAAGACCTTAAACAGGCTGTTAAAGAATTCCTTTATGCCGAAAAGGTTATAAGAGGAAGAGAGTAAACAAATTAGAGGAGGACGATTATGAACGCTTTTACCTATTACATGCCGGCCAAAGTTTTATTCGGTAAAGATTGTGTTATGAATAATAAAGAGGAATTTTGTGAGCTTGGCAAAAAGGCTCTTATTTTTACGGGAAGACGCTCGGCAAAATTGAACGGTTCTTTAAATGACGTAACTGATGCGCTCAATGCCGTAGGTATAGGATATGCCGTATTTGATGAGGTTGAGGAAAATCCCTCACTTGAGACGCTCGAAAAAGCGGCTAAACTGGGCATAGTGGAAGAAGCGGATTTTGTAATCGGTATAGGCGGAGGTTCTCCCATGGACGCAGCCAAAGGCGCAGCTTATCTGATTGCCAATCCCGAAGTGAGCGCAGATATGCTTATGAAGGACGGAACATACAGACATATTCCAATTGCGGAGATTGCCACAACAGCGGGAACGGGAAGTGAAACTACTCAGTATGCGGTGTTTACACTCCATAATCAGGGAACAAAAAACGGCGCCGTTCAGAAGGCGTTTGCAGACGTTTCTTTCCTTGACGCAAAATATACGGAAAGTCTTTCGGATAAAGTTACCGTGAATACGGCTATAGACGCGCTTACGCACCTTATAGAGGGATATACTTCCAAAAAGGCTAATTTTATAAGCGACAGAATAGCAGAAGGCGGATTGAAAATATTTGCGGAATGTATACCTGCTATAAAAGCATTGGATTTTAATTACGAAATAAGAGAAAAACTTATTCTTATGTCTACTATGGCAGGAATGGTAATCGCGCAGGCAGGAACATCGTTGCCCCATGCATGTGGATATATGCCTACCTATGAAAAAGGCATACCTCACGGAAGAGCAAATGCAATATTTACAAGAGCATATCTTGAGCTTTTCCCCGATCAGACAAAAACAAATACAATATTGCAGATACTTGGATTTGAAGATCTTGAGGAGTTTAACAACTTCCTGAAGTCGGTGCTTGAAGAGAGAGAAGACTTTACAGAAGCAGATGTAGAAAGATATACAGACGCATTAATGGCTAATCCCGGAAAACTGGCGCTTCATCCATATCCCCTTACAAGAGGCGAAGTATATGAAATGTATAAGAAGAGCCTTCTTCTTTACTGATAAAATTATATATAAGAAGTAATATAAAAAGAGCTTATGTTCAAAATAATTATTTTGAACATAAGCTCTTTTATTTTTCGGGAATAAATATAATGTAATTGAAGCACAGAATTTGTATGATGTTTCGATATGCCATACAAAGAAGATAACGGTAAAAAGCACGGTATTATGATAATTTCTTAACATTATTGTAATATTATTTTATTTGCGATTGTTTGAAATATATGGTATTCTTTTATTATATGATAACCTAGCGGTAATTTTAATTTTTGTCGGGGAAAATAAGGCTTTGTTGTCATAATATTTGCAAAATATTAACAGGGAGGTGAGAAAGGTGATAAAAAAGATATTCAGGTATGTAATAACACTTGTTGTAATGACTGTAGCTGTCGGACTTTTATACGCACTTTATAATAACAATATATGGGGAATACAGGAATACGTCGCTGACTATGCCGTTATCCTCTTCGGAATATTTATCGGAATCATTTATTTTATATTATTTTCAGACGTGGCTGCGGACGCAATAATGAAACAAGTGGGAATAGCCGAAGGAAAACTTGTTAAGATGGAGATAAAGGAACTTATAACCGGAGTCTCCGGAATAGTTATAGGTCTTATTATAGCGAACCTTATAGGAGTTGCGCTTAACGGATACGGTATAGTCGGAACAGGCATAACGGTAATACTCAACATAACTTTGGGAGTACTCGGTTATCGGGTTGCAACAAGAAAAAGAGACGAGCTTGAAATGCCTATGTTCAGTAAATCGGCACAGACAAAGGTTTCGGCAGGAAGACCGAAAATTCTCGATACAAGCGTAATCATAGACGGAAGAATACTTGATTTGCTTCATACGGGTTTCATAGAAGGCAAAATAGTTATTCCGACCTTTGTTCTCGATGAGCTTAGGCATATTGCGGATTCTTCTGATTCTCTTAAAAGAAACAGAGGTAGAAGAGGACTTGATATACTTAACGAGATACAAAAACAATTGGATGTTCCTGTCATAATAAAAGAATTTAATACGAAAGAGAAAATAGAAGTTGATTCCAAGCTTTTAAAGATGGCGGAAAAGATGGATGCATATGTCGTTACAAACGATTATAATCTGAATAAGGTTGCCGAAGTACAGGGCGTAAGGGTGTTGAACATAAACGAACTTGCCAACGCCGTAAAGCCTATGCTTATTCCCGGAGAAGAAATGACGGTAACGATTATAAAAGCAGGCAAGGAAAACGGCCAGGGTATAGCCTACCTTAACGACGGAACGATGATAGTTATTGAGGGCGGCTCCGAAAGAATAGGAGAAACGCTTCAGGTTGTAGTTACAAGCGTATTGCAGACATCTGCGGGAAGAATGATATTCACAAAAATAAAAGAGTGATAGTTATGTTTAAAGATGTAATGTGTTCGGCGGTTATAGTTGCGGCAGGAGTCGGAAAAAGAATGGGTTCCGACAGACCGAAGCAGTTTTTAAGCCTGAACGGAAAAACAATTATAGAACGTACAGCCGCCGTATTCGGCGGCTGTAACGCTGTAGACGAAATAATACTCGTATCGTCTGAAAACGGTATATCGGAATGCTATTCTCTTTTCAGCGCATATGACTGGAATAAAAAGGTTAAATACGTTTGCGGAGGAAAAGAAAGATATAATTCGGTATACAACGGGATAAAAGCGGCGGACAAAAACAGCGGTATTATTATAATACATGACGGTGTAAGACCGTTTGTTACAGAAAAAATTATAACGGATTCCATCGAATGCGCATTAAAGCACGGCGCATGCGCTGTGGGTGTTCCGTCTAAAGATACGATAAAAATATGCGATGACAGCGGTTTTGTATCAAGTACACCAGAAAGGAAATATGTATATAATATACAGACTCCGCAGACGTTCCGAACTGAAATAATAGCGGACGCCTATAAAGTGGCTTTTGAAAAAGAAATTTTCGGAACGGACGATGCTTCTTTGGCTGAAAACGCAGGATATTCGGTTAAAATTACAGAGGGAAGCTATGATAATATAAAAATTACCACTCCGGATGATTTGATTGTCGGAGAGAAAATACTGAATGGGGGCGGAGAATATAAAAAAGATTGATATATATACCGACGGAGCATGTTCGGGAAACCCCGGAAGCGGCGGTTACGGCGTTGTGCTGCTGTATAACGGAGCAAGAAAGGAACTTTCGGCAGGGTACAGAAAGACAACAAATAACAGAATGGAAGTTTTGGCTGTTATAAAGGGGCTGGAAGCGCTTAAGGAAAAATGTTCCGTTAATTTGTACAGCGATTCCAAATATGTGGTTGACGCAGTAAATAAAGGCTGGGCAAAAAAGTGGAGAGCAAACGGTTGGAGAAAATCAGACAAAAGCAAAGCTCTGAATGTTGACCTTTGGGAAAGACTGCTGACTCTGCTGGAATACCATGACGTAACTTTTATATGGGTTAAAGGTCATGCGGATAATGCGGAAAACGAGAGATGCGATTTTTTGGCGAGAACTGCGATTGAAAGCGGAAATTTGGCTGAGGATAAAAATTATGAAATACAGTGCGGCAATATGTAAAATTCTGTCTGCTAAAAAATGGTAAAAACCACATTAGAAGGCTAAATATTTATTGACACCATTTCCAAAGTATGTTATTCTTCATTTGTAACATTTTCTTAGCTGTAATCCGTATTCCGCGTCAAGATATATTTTGAGAGCGGATGTTTCCGCTGTACGTCTTATCGGTGTCCGGCAACAGCCAAAAGCGAAGACGTTAATAAACGATGTCGCAAGGCGGCAATTTAAACGGCGTTACAGTGTTTTATTTACATTTAGTAGGAGGACGCAAAATGAAAAAAGGTACAGTAAAATGGTTCAATGCAGAAAAAGGTTTCGGTTTTATTTCCGTACCCGGCGAGGACGACGTATTTGTACATTTCTCAGCTATCCAGTCAGAGGGTTACAAAACTCTTGAAGAAGGACAGGAAGTTGAATTCGAAGTAGTACAGGGCGCTAAAGGACCTCAGGCTGCAAACGTAGTAAAGGCTTAATCTTAGTATTAGTATCCAAACTGTGAAAACAGGTTTTTTGAATATATATATAACAGGTTATGCAAACACCCCTCATTGATTGAGGGGTGTTTTTTGTGCAAAAGAAATAGATATAACAGATTTATATGCCGAAGTTTGGCTAGATGATTATTGTAATGACATTTTATATATGCTAAAATTATTCAGTTAAGTGTTTTTTAATATAGACATTAAAAGGAGTAACATAAATGAGAAAATCAAGGGAAGACATTAGGAATATAGCTATAATAGCCCATGTAGACCACGGTAAGACAACACTCGTTGACGAACTGCTTAAACAGAGCGGAACATTCCGTACGAATCAGGTCGTACAGGACAGAGTTATGGACTCCGGAGATATTGAAAGAGAAAGAGGAATAACAATACTTTCAAAAAATACCGCCGTTCATTATGGAGATACAAAAATAAATATAATCGATACGCCGGGACATGCCGACTTCGGAGGAGAGGTTGAACGTGTTCTGAAAATGGTAAACGGCGTTGTGCTTGTTGTAGACGCATTTGAAGGTCCCATGCCTCAGACAAAATTCGTTCTCAAAAAGGCATTGGATTTGGATCTCCCCGTAGTAGTATGCGTAAACAAAGTTGACAGAATAGAGGCAAGACCCGAAGACGTTGTAGATGAAGTTCTGGAACTGTTTATGGATCTTGACGCAAACGAAAATCAGCTGGATTCTCCGTTCGTATTTGCTTCGGCAAGAAAGGGAACATCATCTCTTGACCCGATGAAACAGAATGAAACGATGAAGGACTTGTTTGAGACTATAATCAACCATATTCCCGCGCCCGAAGGCGACGAGGAAGAACCTGTTCAGGCGCTTATATCCACAATCGATTACAGCGAGTATGTGGGAAGAATAGGTATAGGAAAAATAGAGACGGGAACACTCCATGTAAACGATGACGTTTTCCTTCTTAATATCCACAATCCTGAATATAAGCAGAGAGTAAAAATAAGCAAACTTTATGAGTTTGAAGGACTTCAGAAGGTTGAAGTAAAAGAGGCAAAATACGGTTCTATCGTCGCTATCTCCGGTATAACGGATATAAGCATCGGCGATACGATATGTTCTCCTCTTAAACAGGAAGCACTTCCTTTTGTAAAGATAGAGGAGCCTACTCTCAGTATAAACTTCAGCGTAAACGACGGACCTTTTGCAGGACAGGAAGGAAAGTACGTTACATCACGCCATTTGAGAGAAAGACTTTATAAAGAGCTTAATACAGACGTCAGCCTCAGAGTTGAGGATACAGATACGACGGAAACTTTCAAGGTAAGCGGAAGAGGAGAACTTCATCTTTCAATTCTTATAGAAACAATGAGAAGAGAGGGATATGAATTCCTTGTATCAAAACCCGAAGTCCTTTACAAAGAAATAGACGGCAAAAAATGCGAACCTATGGAACAGGTAATAATCGATGTTCCCGATGAGTTTGTAGGAAGTGTTATTGAAAAACTCGGAAGCAGAAAAGGTGAAATGACAAACATGACACCTTCTGCAAACGGAGGATATACAAGAGTAGAATTTTCCATACCGTCAAGAGGTCTTATAGGATACAAAAACGAACTTCTTACCGATACAAAGGGTAACGGTATAATGAACACTATTTTTGACGGCTATCAGCCGTATAAGGGCGAGATACCTACTCGTGCTCAGGGTTCTCTTGTGGCGTTTGAAAGCGGCGACGCAGTTGCTTACGGTCTTTTCAATGCGCAGGAAAGAGGAGACTTATTTATCGGAGCGGGTACAAAGGTTTACACAGGTATGATAGTCGGAAGAAATTCTAGGGTAGATGACCTTGACGTAAACGTATGTAAGAAAAAACAGCTTACTAATATGCGTTCATCAAGCGCAGACGAAGCGCTTAAACTTACGCCCCCTATAGTTATGAGCTTGGAGCAGTCTCTTGAGTTTATTTCCGAGGACGAATATGTCGAAGTTACTCCGACAAGCATAAGAATGAGAAAGAAAGTCCTTGATCCCGGACTTAGAAGAAAGATAAGAATACACGGATAAGAGGGAAATATTCCCTCGGAATATGAAGGTGTTTTATGACAGCTAAAGATAAAAAACGTGGCTCGTTTGTCGTTCAGGCCGCAGTACTTGCCAGTGCAAGCCTTATAGTCAGATTTATAGGCTTTTTATACAGAATGCCGCTGACTGAGTTGATTGGGGACGAAGGAAACGGCATATACAGCGCAGGGTATTATATCTATACTTTTTTGCTCATACTGTCGTCAGCCGGGCTGCCGGCAGCCATATCCAGGCTTGTCTCGACAAGAATAGCGAAGGGTGAATATTCCAATGCCCACAGGGTTTTTAAGGTTTCCATGGCTGTGGCAGGAACACTGGGAGCAATCGGAATGATCGTTTTGTTCTTTTTTGCGGAGCCTATTGCCAAGTTTGTGGATAATCCCGAAAGCGTATATTGCATACAGACATTGGCGCCGACATTGCTTGTTGTCGGAATTATGTCTGTCTACAGAGGATATCTGCAAGGAATGAACATAATGTACCCGACTGCGATGTCCCAGATAGTGGAGCAGGTATTCAATGCGGTATTCAGCGTATTTTTGGCATGGGTGCTTGTAAAGGACAGCATAGCTCTGGGAGCAGCCGGAGGAACTGCCGGAACGGGAATAGGAGCGTTTGCCGGACTTATTATAATAATGATTTTTTATTATAAGGAACGTCGTACAATACGGGAAAAAATATATATTGAAGACAGAGGCATAAAGCAGGAGACAAATCGTCAGATACTTATAAGTCTTGCGTCGACTGCCATACCTATTATAGCGGGAACAGCGGTATTCAGCATGACTAACCTCATAGATATGAAGATGGTTAAATCACTGCTTCTTGCGTCAGGATATACTGATTCACAGGCAAATGTACTTTACGGACAGCTTTCGGGCAAATATGTAACGCTGACTACACTTCCGGTATCCATATCATCTGCTATGGCTACGGCAGCAATACCGACGATAGCTGCATCTATTACTGCCGGAGATGTCAAGATGGTAAAAAGCAAGATAAATGTCGCGCTGAAACTGGCAATGGTTATTTCTATACCGGCGGCATTCGGAATAGGAGTATTGGCAGACGAAATACTGCTTATGCTTTTCCCTACGCAACATGAAGGCGGAGCTTTAATACTTGCGGGAGCGGTTTCCATTGCATTCCTGTCCATGTGCCAGATAGTTACGGGAGTGCTTCAGGGAATAGGAAAAATATATATTCCGGTTATAGGCGCTTTGCTTGGCGCAGTTGCCAAAATTATATTTAACGCACTGCTTATACCTATACAAAGCATAAACGTCGTAGGGGCGGTAATTTCAACTGATGCATGCTATTTGGTAGCGGCTGTATTCGATCTTGTTATGCTTACGAAAATAACGGGGGTAAGACCGTATTACGGACAAATGATTATAAAGCCTGTAATATGTTCCTCGATAATGAGCGTAGGCTGCGTGCTGTCATATAAACTGTTTGATATTGTTTTTGGAAACACGATATCGACATTAGGTTCTATAGCCGTAGGAATGATTATATATCTTGTTACAATGCTGTTGATAAACGGCATAACGGCTAAAGATTTTAACAATATACCTAAGGGGAAATCCATGGTAAGATTTTTCAGAAAAATAGGTTTGATGAGATAAAAACTTTTTGATATTAATAAAGGCGCTTCCGTGAAGCAACCGATTTTTTCGGTTTTGCGGAAACGCCTTGTTTTTTATAATCTTTTATCTTTTTCGTATACTGCGTCAAAAGCTTTGCAAAGGGCGGTTTCAAATCCGCTGGCTTCAAGAGAGCATACGCCTTCTATTGTTGTGCCTCCGGGAGAGCATACCTGGTCTATAAGTTCCCAAGGGTGCTCGCCGCTTTCAAGAACCATTTTTGCGCTGCCGAGAACTGTCTGTGCCGTAAGCTCCAAAGCTTGTTTTTTCGGCATTCCCGCTTTTACGGCAGCTCTTGAAAGCGCGTCAATATAAAGATATGCGAATGCAGGAGCGGCTCCTCCTATTACACTATGAATAGAAAACATTTTTTCGGAAAGCTCGGTTACAGCTCCTACAGTTGAAAAAAGCTTTTTAACAATAGCCTTTTGTTCATCGGATACAGTCTCTGTTGTACAAAACGCACTTGTTGCACAGCCGACTTTTGCGTTTATATTGGGCATTACCCTTACGATAGGGAAATCTTTTGCGATAAGTCCTTCCAGAAATTCAAGCGTTTTTCCGGCGGCGATGGATATTACAAGCGGTGATTTTTCGATTATTTTATTTTTTAACTGCGTTACAACGTCGGGAAGAACATTTGGTTTAACGGCAAGAACGAGAACGTCGGAAGATGCTATAACATCCTCTGCCGAACTGCATACGTTTACTTTGCATATATCGGCAAGGCTTTTTGCAGCCGAAGCATTAAGATCATATACAAATATGTCTTTTCCTTCAAAACTTCCCGTACCGACTGTCATACCTTTTATAATTGCTCCGGCCATGTTGCCGGCGCCTATGAAACCGTAATTCATAACAATCTCTCCTGTCTTTTTTTGACTATTATACAACAAATATTTATGAAATCCATCTGTTTTAAAAAATTTATATTATATGTATTTTGTGATACACTGTAAATAGGAGGTGATAATGTGGAAAAATATACTGACCTTCATACACATTCTACGGCATCGGACGGGACTTTTACACCTGAGCGGTTGGCGGAGGCTGCAAAGGAAGCGGGACTGGCTTCGATAGCATTGACTGACCATGATACGGTCGAGGGGATAGACAGATTTATGTATGCAGGAAAAAAGTTCGGAATAGAAACCATACCGGGTATAGAACTGGCGGCGGCATACAAAAATACCGAACTGCATATAGTCGGGTTGTTTATAGACCATAAAAGCGACAGCCTCGTAAGAAGCATGGAATATATTGTTTGGGAAAGAAACGAAAGAAATCTGAAAATGATAAAGGCTCTTAAAAGAAACGGAATGGACGTAACAATCGAAGAATTGGAAGAAAATGCAGGAGGAGCAATAATAACAAGAGCGCATTACGCCAATGTTCTTGTAAAAAAAGGATATGTAAAAAATAAAGAAGAGGCTTTTTCCAAATATATATCGGCAGGAAAACCGGCATACGTAAAAAGAGAAACGCTGACGCCGAAAAAATGTATAGAAACTATATTGGAAGCAGGGGGGATACCTGTACTTGCCCATGCGACTCTTTACGGATACGGATATTTGGAAATACACAATCTCATAGGAGAACTGAAAAAATACGGTCTTATGGCTGTGGAAACAATGTATTCAACATATACTGAAAAGCAGTCTGATGAAATAAGGAAAATATGTCTGTCTTACGGACTTTTGCAATCAGGCGGAAGTGATTTTCACGGATTGAACAAGCCGGATATAAAGCTTGGCGTCGGCAGAGGAAACCTAAGAATACCGCAGTTATTTGCCGAAGAGATGAAGAGAGGGCTTATGTAATAATTACGTTCTTCCGAAATATAAATGTAATAGGAATATTATTATTTTGGGAGGAACTGTTTTGGAAAAGAAAAATAAAAAGAAAATATCAAAAAAAGAAAAGAATGTTTGCACGGATAAAAACAACGGAAAAGGAAGTCCCTTGTTATATGCCGCATTAAAAGGGACGGGAGTAGGTCTTGGCATAACGTGTATTATATTTGCGTCATGTGCGCTTTTGCTTACATATACCGACATAAGCGACTCGTATATAGGAATAGTGTCGACTGTATGTACTGCGCTGTCGGCTTTGGCTTCGGGAGTCATAATGTCTAAGGCACGGGGCAGAAACGGACTTTTGACAGGTGCGGCTGCCGGAATAATATACGGAGCGGTGCTTCTGGCTGTCAGCGTAATTGCAGGGGGAGGCCCGCTTTCGCTTGGCTGTGCCACATGCCTTATCGTAGCTGCGGCAGGCGGAGGAATAGGAGGAATACT
>URLB01000016.1 GCA_900548595.1 uncultured Eubacteriales bacterium | reverse complement strand
TAAGTATAATCCTGTTTACTTCATTATTTTTAAACGCGGTTATTGCCATTGCCATTGCAAGATATGTTTTTCCCGTTCCTGCCGGACCTATACCGAATGTTATAGTATTATTTCTAATCAAGTCCGCATATTTTTTCTGTCCCAGAGTTTTAGGCTTTACGGGTCTGCCGTTTATGGTCAGGCATATGCAGTCGTCATAAATAGTTCCTACTTTTTCCAATTCACTTTTATCGGAATTTACCATATATTCAATATTCTGCGACGATATTGTTTCTCCTTTAGCCGCTGCCTCTACCAACGCTCTGACAACCTGTTCCGCCTTTCGGCAGTCGTTTTCCTCGCCTACGATTTTAATGCCCTCGCTTCTGTTCACAATCCTGACTGACAATTCTTTCTCTATTTTAGAAATGTTGGAATCAAACTGTCCGAAAATATTTGAAATTACTTTGTTGTCAGCCTCTATTATACATTCTGTCTGCGGCATTTACTCTGTTACCTCCTCATATTGTGATGTTTCCGCTTCTCTTTGTTCGTCTATTCTCATTATAACGGAAGTATGTCCTTTTATTATCATTCGGTTTCCGTCCGTTATGGTTTCTGTCTCCAAGCGGCTTACTTCTCCGCCGGTTTCCATTGTAAGAGCTGTAATCCGGTCGTTAAGCTGCTTTTCAGCCAGTTTTACAGCTTCGTCTTCCGTCCTTTTCATTTTTACCGTTTCGACCTGTCCGTATACGGTTTTATTTATTCCGAAAGGGATCTCGTAGTCCCCTATATCAAATTTCAGCCTGTCGTCCGTTATGACCTCATAATCGTTTTCATAAGACGGGGTTATGAAATTGAAATTATGTCCGAATATATTTACACTATAATCTGTTTTCGCCTTTCCTGTAAATACCTTTTCATTATAATTCAGCTCGGAAATTCCTTCAAGCTCATACTGCTTTTCGGCGTAAACTTCTCCCGATGCACATACATACATTTCACCCGTTTTATTTTCACCGTCTTTTAATGGCACCTCGCTGCTTATGAGCAAGTCGCCTTTTTTTACTTCATCGCCTTCTTTAACCATCGGCGTTCCCGATGAAGCTGCCACGCTTACTATCACTCCGTCGGCATTGGCAACAACGTCGGTCGGCTTTTTTCTGTCGACATACTGTGTTTTCGGTATAGTTTCCACTATATTTACTACTACCCCCGTGCCTTTCATATCTACGGCTATCCATGCTATGTCCTTATACTCCATCATCAGTTTTTCGCCAACTTCATATAAGTCAACTCCGTGTTTCATTTTCCCTGGGGCAATACCTTTTTCCGCGCACGACCTAATTATATCGTCGGCGTTAAGCCTTTCATTGCCGTTTACCCTTACTGTCCATATAAACGACGACATTATGTACATTGAAACCGAAAAAAGCAATATCCCTGCTATATATGCTTTTTTTGAAGAACAATGTCTTATAAAGACAGGCAGTCCGTATTCTCCTTTTATTTCAAAACGGCAGCCTGTCTTTATTCCGCATTCTTTTAAATCATCGGCATTTTTTACAGACGCCTTCATTATTACCATATTTTTTTCCTGTATAACGTCCCATATAAATATACCTTTGTTTACAGCCATATTTATAAACCGCTCTACGGAAAATCCGGTAACATATATGATAACATATCCCCTTATATAATTCCACAATGCAAGAAACATAAGTTTACCTCATTTATCACAAAAATTCGGTTGCGTTTATTTTGCCTGTAATAATAACATTGTCGCAGTCCAGGCATTTTATGAGCAGATTTTCCCCCGTAATCTTAAATATTCCGGCTGTTGTGTTCAGTCTTATTTTATCGGTACTGTATTCTATTATTCCTCTGTAGTTTTCCACCGAAATTTCTTCCCTGCCCTTAAGAGATATGAGCGGCATATCCAGTATAACCTCACCGGGAATCTCCAACGCGGCTGAAAGTTCTTTTTTCAAATTCGGTTTGTCTTTTTTAGAAATGAATTTTTTTCTCATAAAACCGCTCCTCAGACCCGATTGTAAATTGCCTTATATTATTACTATGCCGATTAACACCGTCAAATTACATACTTATTTTCTTACAATATAAAAACAGCCGAGTATAAACTCGGCTGTTAATTACTTACTTAATAATTTTTTCACGTAACCACTCACAACTCTGTTGTCGGCACGTCCTTTAACCTTAGATGAAACCGCACCCATAACTTTACCCATATCTTTCATGGTGGCTGCGCCAGTTTCGGCTATGGTTTCCTCAACTATTTTTTGAATTTCGTCCTCAGTCAATTGTTCCGGAAGGTATCCTAACAGGACTTCTATTTCCTTATTAAGATTATCAATTAAATCTGTTCGACCGCTTTTTTCAAATTCGGGAAGTGAGTCACGACGCTTTTTTAGTTCCTTAGCTATTACATCAAGGACGCCGTCATCATCAAGCTCTACATGATTGTCTTTTTCAATCTGAAGAACGCCTGCACGGACAAGCTGGATCGTATTCTTACGAACAGTATCCTTGTCTTTCATAGCTGTTTTTAAATCCTGGAAAAGCGTTTCTTTCAATGACATTTATATCATCCTCTTTGTATCACAAAATTATTTGAATTTACGTTTTCTTGCGGCTTCGGATTTCTTTTTACGTTTTACGCTAGGCTTGTCATAGTGTTCTCTTTTACGAACCTCTCCCATGATGCCGTCTTTTGCACAGCTTCTTTTAAAACGGCGAAGAGCGCTATCCAAGGATTCATTTTCTTTAACTTTTACCTCTGACATGAATTTCCCTCCCTCCAATTGCTGAGATTGCTTTGTATGGTTTAAGAGGCTTTCAGCCACTATAATCCATACTCATTGAATTATACACAAAAAAGCAAGTATAGTCAACATCAATTTTACATTGATTTCAAGCGCATTTACTTTTGTATAAACATATTTATTCTTCCTCTTCAACTGCTTTTTTCAATTTTCCCCTGCTGTTTGGAGTAAGTGTAAATACGGAAGTTGCCAAAGGAGGAAGATTTATCGTTATTTTATTGGCACATCTGTTGCAGTGTTCTTTTTTGCTTCTTACGGCTTTTTTGTTTATAACGCCGCTGCCGCCGTACTTTTCATCATCGCTGTTAAGTATTTCTTTATAGTATCCTTCATACGGAACCCCTACGTCGTATCCTTCGACGGTTTTCGGCGTAAAGTTACATATTATCACAATAAGATCTTCAACATTTGCTCCGTGCCTTACAAATGATACGACGCTGTTTTCCGCGTCATCGCACTCTATCCATTCAAATCCTTCGGGATATGTGTCCCTTTCCCAAAAAGCAGGTTCTTTTTTATAAAGCTTAAACAAGTCCTGTAAAAACAGATTAAGTTTACAGTTAAAATCATTTTCAAGAACATGCCAATCTATGCTTTTTGCTTCATTCCATTCGCTGTACTGTCCTATATCGTTGCCCATAAACAACAGCTTTTTGCCCGGATAGGCATACATAAAACCGTAAGCCGCCCTTAAATTTGCAAACTTCTGCCATATATCGCCCGGCATTTTGCCGATCATAGAGCCTTTCATGTGTACAACCTCGTCATGTGAAAGCACAAGAACAAAGTTTTCGGAATAAGCATAAGTTATGCCGAAAGTCAAGTTATTATGATGATATTTTCTGTATATGGGGTCTTTCTTCATATATTCAAGAAAATCGTTCATCCATCCCATATTCCACTTAAATGAGAATCCGAGACCGTTTCTGTCCGCTCCCTTTGTAACGCCTTCCCATTCGGTAGATTCTTCCGCAAATGTCAAAACCCCTTCATAGGCGCCCTTTATGACGGAATTCATGTGTTTAAGGAACTCAACGGCTTCCAGGTTTTCTCTTCCGCCGTATTTGTTCGGTATCCATTCTCCCTCGTTTCTGAAATAATCAAGATAAAGCATACTTGCCACAGCGTCTACTCTTATTCCGTCAATATGGTATTCTTTAATCCAAAAGAGCGCGTTTGCAATAAGGAAATTGCTTACTTCTTTTCTTCCGTAATTAAAGACATAAGTACCCCATTCCTTATGTTCGCCCTTTCGCCAATCCTCATGCTCATAAAGCGCTGTTCCGTCAAATCTTGCCAGTCCGTTGGCGTCTTTGGGAAAATGTCCCGGCACCCAGTCGATTATTACTCCTATTCCCTTTTGATGACAGCAGTCGACAAAATATCTGAAATCATCGGGTTCTCCGTATCTGCTTGTGGGAGCATAATAACCCGTTACCTGGTATCCCCAGCTGCCGTCAAAGGGATACTCCGATACGGGAAGCAGTTCTATATGGGTGTAACCTATTTTTTTCACATATTTCACCAGTTTATCAGCCAATTCCCTGTATGTAAGGAACCTGTCTTCCTCCTCGGGTACTCTCATCCAGCTTCCCAGCTGTACCTCATATATATTCATGGGAGACCTGTATGGATCGCTTGTCTCCCTTTGTTTTATCCACTTTGCGTCTTTCCAACGGTACACGCCCAAATCGTATACAATAGAAGCATTCTGCGGTCTTTTTTCCATGTAAAATCCATAAGGGTCGCTTTTGTCCGTTACGTTGTTATTCCTGTCCTTTATCCTAAACTTATATCTGTCAAATTCAGCCGCTCCGGGTATAAATATCTCCCATATTCCGGAATTACCCAACATTCTCATCTGAGCCGATCTTCCGTCCCAGTAGTTAAAAGAGCCTATAACGCTTACGCTCTTCGCATTTGGCGCCCATACGGCAAAGGATACTCCTTCCGTACCGTTTATCTCGCATATATTCGCCCCTAGTTTATTATATATTTCATAATGATTTCCCGCGCCGAACAAATATTTATCATAGTCGCTTACCGTCGGCGGAAAAGAATAGGCGTCTGCGGTAATATTTTCATTTCCGTCCCAATAAACAATTCGGAATTTATAATCAAACCATTTATGCCTGTCTTCGATTACAGTCTCGAAAAAACCGTCTTCGTGTATTCTGTCCGCCTTATAAACGCCGTTTTCATCATTTTTATCAATAACATAAAGTTCCTTTACCCCGGGAAGAAATGCTCTGACAGCAACTACTTCCCTGTCGTCATGCAGCACCTCATGCATACCCAAAACCGTGTGTGGATCTTTATGTTCACAGTTTACTATAAGATTCATTTCGTATATGCTTACGGTTGAAATCATGGATACCCCTCCCTAAAACAGCTTTCGTCAAAATTATATTATAGCTGTGTCATACAGATAATTATGTCAATCCATGTCGTAAAAATTATGCTTTAATCATTGTATCATTAACAAGAAATTTTTACCACACTAAATTAGTCTTTATTCTATATAAAGGATTCTTTAATTAGCTTATATTCCCACACCTTTGTCGCTCTATATGTAAAATTTGCATTTTTATGCCGACCTATGCATATAAAAAGCAGGGGATATATTCCCCTGCCGTATATCTACCTTATTTTATTTTTTATTCAGAAGCGGGACATCATAAAATTCAAGTTTCGGATATTTCATTGTTTCATCTACAGGCTTCAAAAACAGTATGCTCTCTATCTCATCAACGTCTATAACTCTGTCGGATGCCAGCAAAAATGAATATGTGTCGGAGTTCTCATCTTCATATCCGCCTCCTCCCGGGCCTGTATAAATATATTTAATGACTGTACCGTCTTTAAGCTTAACTCCAGTGGCAAACGGAGGCTCCCCGAACATAGTAACCATACCCACTTTTCCGTTTTCGTCCATATACTCTTCTTCCGTCTCCTGTCTCGGGAAATCGTATTCTACCATAATCGATATGGGAGATACTTCTATTTTCTTTACTTTTGCTCCTGTATCTTCCAGCATAAAATCCGGCTCATACACCTCAGTCGTATCTGCCCCCGCAAGAGTCCAGTCAAATGTCCAATTACCTTCAATACCGCTGAAATACTCAGCCTTGGCAACAGTGCCCAGGTTTTTCAATTCTACATGTATCGGTTTTCCGAAAAACTTTCCTTTTTCCTCATTATGGTTAAAAAGAGTTATATGGTATTCCATAGTCCCGTCGTCCAAAACGTAATTCTCCACTATTCTTCCATCTTTATCTTTTGCCAACGGTTTGCCATCTGTAGTAATAAGGTTACCGTTGTTATCGGAAACAATCCCGTCCCAAAAGCCTGCCGATATCCCAAAGTCATCTTTTCCGTCCACCGTAATATCGAACTCCTCAAAGTCCGGCTGTTTCCCCTCTTCAATTTCAAAGCCCTCTACCCTGAAAGCAATATGAGTATAATAATTATCAGTTATACTCTGGATTGCCGTTACCGTAATGCCGTTATCTGTGCATGACTGCTCTACAAATTTATTCATTCCGCTGTTTTCGACATTTTTCATTTGATCTTCCGATACCTGCATTCCTTCCGACAGGCTTTGGCTCCATTTTAATACCGCTGCCGCCGTTGTTACGGCGCAAAGCATTACTGCCGCCGCAACGACTACCGTCATTTTTTTAAGGTTGTGTCTCTTTGTCGGCTTTATATTTTTTATTTCGGCTTCCTTTGTATTATCTTTACATTCCGCATATATCTTTTCAAATGCGTCTTCAGCCTTTTTATTTACTATCTCGGGTATTTCTATATCTTCTCTGAGTTTATCGAATATTTCTTTCATAACGTCTGACCTCCTGTTTCATACTCTCTTTCTTCGTAAATCTGCCTAAGCTGTTCTCTTCCCCTCGCCAATCTGCTTCTTACGGTTCCTTCCGGCATACCAAGCATTTCACTTATATCTTTTGTATTAAAATCTTCTATATAATACAGTACAAGTACAAGCCTGTATTTATCCGAAACCATATTAATTGTCTCTTTCCACTCTGTATTTTCAAAGCCGGAGTCAATATATGGCTTATCCGGGATATCGGCTTGCAAGATATATTTTTTTCTGCGTATTATGTCGTTGCATTTATTTATAAGTATTCTTGTCATCCATGTTCTGAAATATTTTTCTTCTCTCAGACAACCTATGCTTTCCCAACAGGTAAGTATGGTATCCGATACGGCGTCGGCTATATCCTCGTCATTCATAAGAATTGCCCCTGCAGTCTTATACATGCTCTGCATCTGACTCTTCATAAGCCGTGTAAACGCATCAGGCTCTCCCGCCTTTGCAGCTCTTATCATTTTTTCCATAAATGTCTTTCCTTTCTTTTCTGTACGTACAGGAGCATTTTTTATGCTTCTGTATATTAGACGGAATAGATACGGTTTGCGCTCCTTTTTCATATAAAAATATTTTTTAATTTATTTCATCTATGAAATATCAAAATAAAAAGACCCGTTTAAAACGAGCCTTTTTTCAGATTATCAAATTTTTATTTTTCTTATCCAGTTATATTTATCTTCAATTTTGCCGTACTGGGTCTTTGTTATTGTGTCATATATGTCCTGAGCAACAGGTCCTATCTTTCCTTCGTTGATTATATAATTTTTTCCGTTATAGAGTATTTCTCCTACGGGAGATATTACGGCAGCCGTTCCCGTTCCGAACGCTTCGTCAAGCTTTCCGTTTTCTGCCGCTTCAATCAGCTCTTCTATGGAAATCTTCCTTTCTTCAACCTTATATCCCTTGTCTCTGAGGAGTTCTAAAGCCGACGCCCTTGTTATACCCGGAAGTATACTGCCGTTAAGCTCCGGAGTAACAACAGTTCCGTCTATAACGAACATTATATTCATAGAGCCGACTTCCTCAATATACTTTCTTTCAATGGCGTCAAGCCAAAGTACCTGCGCATATCCGGCTTCTTCCGCCTCTTCCTGGCTTTTAAGGCTCTGTGCGTAGTTAGCGGCTGTTTTCGCAAATCCCGTTCCGCCTTTTACGGCTCTTTTAAAATCATGTTCAACATATATTTTAACCGGCTTTATACCTTCTTCGTAATAGGAAGCAACAGGACAGAACATACATACAAATTTAAACGTCTTTGACGAATGAACCCCGAGATTTTCATCGGTTGCTATAATCATAGGTCTTATATAAAGGCTCTTTCCCTCTTCCTTTGGTATCCAGTCTTTTTCTATTTTAATTGCTTCTGTAATATACTCCGTAAATTCCTCCGGGTCAAGTTCGGGTATACATAAACGGCTGTTGGAATTATTCATACGTTCAAAGTTTTTTTCAGGTCTGAAAAGATGAATCGTATTTTCATCAATATAATACGCTTTAAGTCCCTCAAAAGAGCTCTGTCCGTAGTGGAATACCATTGTTCCGGGATAAAGTTCCAGCGGACCGTAAGGAACTATTCTTGCGTCATGCCAGCCTTTTTCGGGGTTATAGTCGGCAACAACCATATAATCCGTAAATATTTTTCCGAAACCGAGATTATCCATATCGGGTTTCTGTTTAAGTTCTTTTCTTTCTTCAAATCTGATTTTCATAGTTTTCCCTCCTGAATAATAATACTGTTTTCTAAGCGCCGCCGAAAAAGACCGATCCCGAAAAACAAAAAAGCCTTTCGTCTCTTATGTAAAGAGACGAAAGGCTAAACTTCCGTGGTACCACTCTAATTCATCTAAAAAGATGCTCTCAAAACAGATACGGCAAACTGCTTATATCCTGCCGCTGTAACGGTCGGCATCCGTTTCCACCTACTTGAAATAACTCGTTCAGCGAACCGTTCAAAGGTTACTTCAACTGAAATCTCAGTACTGCCTCGCACCAAACGGCAGCTCTCTGAACTGTATCAGACAGTCTACTTGTCCTCATCACTACGTTTATCGTTTTTTACAGATTACCACACGATTTTTCATGTGTCAATATGTTTTTTTATTTATCAAAGTTAATTTTTATCGTTTACTCATACAAATCCAAGTCGCTCAAATCTATTGAGGTTTTTTCCGTATCTATAGGTTTTTCCTTTGGTTTCATGCTTTCCGAAGGTTCCGAATATTCGTTAGGTTTGAAAAATTCCGAAAGTACCGAATGCATAACGATTGCCGTAAGACCCCCGGCAAATCCGTTATTATAAAGGTTTACGCCTGAATATCCCGCTCCGGCATACAATACTACACACGAATGTATAAATCCTGCTATCACACCTGCGATAGGACCGTATGTACCCGATACCGGCGCAAGCGTTGTTCCGAAAAGAAGAGCCAGCTGCGCCGCAGGCGTAACTACCGCTCCGTCCCCTCTTAAAACTCCGCTGAGGATAACTCCTGCCATAACCGGCAGTATATTTTTTACATGTTTTCCCTTTACGCTGAATCCCGCTATCGTAAGTATTCCTCCGATAGTCGGCCCGTTGACATCTCCGCCTACGGCTACAAGCACAAGTGTTGATACAATAATATTAACGCCCATATTTATAAGCACAGCTCCCGCTCCGTCTAACAATAAAAAATCGTCGGCAGGGTTTCCGGGTCTTTTAAGCAGATTTCTGTAGTTTTTAAAGGCATTGTCATCATTTGCAACGCCCATAACTATAAGCGTTATTCCCGACACAAGCAAAACAGTCATAAATACTGTGCTGTACTTGGTTGACCATATTGAAACCGAATTGAACTCATATCCGAAGCCTTTTAATATAGGAGTAAGCATCATCGCCATAAGTCCAGTTGCAAAACCGCCGTTATAAAGGTTAAGCCCGTGCTGTATACGTTGTGTATATCCCGTAAGTACAGGAGTTACAAATCCGATAATAAGACCTGTTATAACAGAAACCGTAACGCTTGCTACCGTCAAATCCCCTTGGTGGAAAAATGTCGAGCTGATGAGCGGCCCCAGAGATGACGCCCAAAAACTCGGAAGAAGGTATCTTGAAAGCGATTCCTTTCTCAGCGCGCAAAAAAGATATGTGCCGAGTATGATAAACCACATATTAAAAATATTTTTTCCGAAAAACGCGAAGCCCGACATAAGACCTATTGTAACTATGTTTCCACTTCCTATAGGCATCTTATTTGCATACATAAGCGCAGCCGTAATAATCATTACAAGCCCGACATTGGCAAAAGTAGGGCCTACGCCTGCCAATTCCAAATAATCCGTAATCAATATGTCGCTCGAAAATACAATAACCTTAAGACCTTCAAATATTTCCGCAGGTCTTGCCACGGCAAATGCCACAACAATAAACATAAAGGCATAAACAAAAAGCCATCTATATGGCTTCTTCCAACTTTGCTCCACGAAATTCTCCCCCACTGCCTGCGCAAAAGCGCTATAGTTTCAATAATACACCATTTATAAAATTATATCATTGCTATCATCATATTTCAACAATTTTACTTATATTGAGACAGCAGTTTAAGTCAAATTTCTACAAGCATTTTTATAACAAGCCTGTTTCCATAGTAATTATTTTATTAAAGATTAGTTCGTTTCTTTTTTATTTGTATTTATTTTCTAATCCAATGCATATAAAAACGGCAGGCTTACGCCTGCCGTAAACTTTACTTATTCATTTTTTCCCTAACAAGATCGGCTATTATTTTAACCGCTCCGTCTATTCCCGAAACAGTGCTGTTGATAGTCAAGTCATAGTTTTCCATATGACCCCATTTTTTGCCTGTATAGAAGTTATAATAACTTTCTCTCTTTTTATCTATTTTCTTAATAGTTTCCTCAACCTTGTCGGGATCAACACCGTATTCGCCGACAGCTCTTTTTATTCTGCTGTCAAGATCTGCATGGATAAAAACTTTTATACAATTCGGATTATATTCCAGTGCATAATCCGCGCATCTGCCTATAATAACGCACGATTTTTCTTCGGCGAGGCTTTTAATCGTGTCAAACTGCGCCAAAAAAAGCTTATGATTAAGCGGAAGGTTGTTGCCGCCCGTATATGTACCCATTACAAGCGAGTAAAGAAAACTGCCGTTATGGTTTTCATCGTTTTCCTTCAGTATCTCCTCGGAAAATCCGCTCTGTTTAGCTGCAAGCGTTATCAGTTCCTTATCATAAAAGTCGATATTAAAAAGCTCCGCCAGCTTTCTTCCTATTTCGCGGCCGCCGCTTCCGTATCTTCTTCCGATTGAAATAATAATTTTGTTATCGTCCATACAAAGCACTCCTATTCGTATTGACCTTTTTATTCTGTCATCAATCCGGTAAAAACTCACACAGTTAATGACAGCTTAATTATACTATTTTTATGACGGCGTTTCAACCGCTAAATAAGCATACGCTTTTAAAATACGTCTTATTCTCCCTTTAAATAAGTAAGTATCTCTTCGGCGTTTGTATCCGGCTTTGCCTTAGGATAAACTTTTTCTATAACTCCGTCCTCGTCAATAATAAATGTAGAACGCACAACCCCCATACTTACTTTACCGTAATTTTTCTTTTCCTGCCATACGCCGTACGCCTGTATAGCCTCCAGTTCCGGGTCTGAAAGCAATGTAAAATTCAGCTCATGTTTTTCCGTAAAATTAGTATGCGCTTTCTGGCTGTCCTTGCTGACGCCGATAACCTTTACCCCCATGTTTTCATAAACATCCATAACATTTCTGAATGCGCATGCCTGTCTTGTACATCCCGGCGTATTGTCCTTAGGATAAAAATAAAGTACTACCTTTTTTCCTTTAAAATCCGAAAGCTTCACCATATTTCCGTCTTTGTCCGGAAGATTGAATTCCGGAGCTTTATCACCTATATTAAGCATTTATATTTCCTCCCTTTTATATTATAATCCCGATATATTAACATTCTCAACAAGCACAGCAGGCGAACCGATTCCACCCATATCAAACCTCAAGTCGCTTCCGACAGCTGTTATACTATTCAGAAGCTTGAAAAAATTTGACGCTACCGTTATTTGCTCAACAGGTTTTGTAATAACGCCGTTTTCTATTAAATATCCCTCCGCTGACAGAGAAAAATCTCCGCTGACGGGATTTGCTCCTGCATGTAGTCCTTCTACCGACGTTATATATATTCCGTTTTCTACGGTATTTGCCAATTCTTCCGGCGTTTTATCCGACGGGCATATATAAAAATTTGTACACGCGCACATGACAGGCGACTTAAATCCTGCCCTAAATCCGTTTCCAGTAGACTTTTTGCCCATTTTTGCCGCATACTTCAAATCATATAACATAGTTTTAAGTATACCGTTTTCAACGACGATTTTATTTTGACAAGGAACTCCCTCACCGTCAAATACGGCCGAAGCATATCCGTTTTCCAAAAGAGCGTCGTCCCTTATAGTTACGCATGAAGACGCTATTTTTTCATTTTCTTTTCCCTCTAGCATGGAAAGACCCTTATACGCCTGTTCTGCCGTAAACGAGCCTGAAAACACTCCTAAAATACTTGCCATAGCCGTATTTTTTAATATTACTTTATATACGTCGCTTTTAACAGACTCGGCTCCGAACATGCCGACCGCTTCTTCCGCCGCCGCCTTTCCGAGCTTTGTCGGGTCAAAATCCTCAAATTTATTTCCCGCATAAAACTCCGCTCCTGTTTTTATGTCTCCGTTTTTTTCACCGATTACGGAAACAAGAGCCGCCATGCTGTTTGCTCTGTATTCGCCTTCCAACCCTTTTGTATTCATTATTGTAACTTTTGCCCTTTCATCGGCATATATACATCTGTCGGAAGACCTTATATATTCGGAGCTGTCCAAAGCCGCCTTTTCAGCCGTATTGATTTTTTCTATTTTATCTTTAAGCGGAACTTTATCCAGTTTCTCATTATAGAGGTTTATATTCGGGTATTCTCCGCCCTCGTAAAATATATGTTCATCCTCATCCTCTGCAATATCCGCATTTTCCAAAGCCGCTTTAACAATAAACTCCGCCGCTTTTTCGTCAATTCTCTCCGTATAGGCAAATCCTTTTTTACCGTTGATGACTCCTATAAAAGACGCTCCCGATGATGAACTTGTTTCAAAATGTTCGGTTTTTCCGCCATTTACAAGAACCTGAAAAGACTCCCCTCCTTGATAATATATTTCGCAGTCGCTGAAACCGACCTTTTTTGCTTTATCTATAACAAGTTTTTGAAACTCCTTTATTTCCATAGTTATACGCTCCTTCCGCCGACAGTCATATTTTGTACTCTTATCATCGGCTGGCCGACATCGGCATGTATCGAACCGCTTATGGAACCGCACATACCCTGCGCTCTCATAAGATTATTGCCGACCATATCTATATTAAGGAGTACCTCCGAACCTTTTCCTATAAGCGTTGCGCCTCTTACTGGCTCGCATATTTTTCCGTTTCTTATTATATAACCCTCTAAAACAGCAAAGTTAAATACCCCCGTTGCAGGCTCCACAGAGCCGCCGCCCATTTGCTTCGCATATAGACCGAACTCCGTGTTTGAAATTATTTCCTCCGTTGTACTTTTTCCTGCCGCTATAAAAGTATTTGTCATTCTGGACGTAGGCGCATATTTATAGGATTCTCTTCTTGATGAGCCTGTTGCTTCCATGCCCATCCTCAGACCGTTTAATTTATCAATCATATATCCTTTTAGTATGCCGTTTTCTATAAGCACGTTTCTTCTTGTTGGATTACCCTCGTCGTCAACATTCAGAGTACCCCAGCCGTTAGGGATAGTTCCGTCGTCTATGGCTGTAACAACATCGCTTGCTATCCTTTCGCCTAGCTTTCCGGCAAATACGGAGGCATTCCTTGCAACTGCCGTCGCTTCCAGACTGTGTCCGCATGCTTCATGGAATATTACTCCTCCGAACCCGTTATCTATTACAACGGTCATTTTACCCGATGGGCATTGTCCCGCTCCGAGCATTGTAATGGCTGTTCTTGCCGCCTCTTTAGAAAGTTCCTTTACGTCTATTCTTTCAAACAGTTCCATTCCTTCCGAACCGCCCGGGCTTTGTCTGCCGCTTTGCTTTTCGTTTCCGTCTCCCGCTATGGCTTCCGTTGTGAAACGTGTTCTTACTCTCCTATCCTCTGCCCATACTCCTTCGCTGTTGGCTATCAGCACCTCCTGAACGCTGTCCGCAAAACCTGTCCTTACCTGCTTTATAAGGCTGTTATATCCGAAAGCGGCGTCAGAGGCTTCTTTCAAAATATCTCTTTTTTCTCTTCCGCTTCTGTCCGACGGCATAATTTTTATTAAGTTTCTGTTTTCATATTTATAAGGATTGAAGTGCGGAAACTGTACTACGCTTTTTCCTACGGAAGCCTCTGCCGCCTGCTCGGCTGTTTTTATAAGATTATCTTCCGACAAATCATTTGTATACACATATACCGCATTTGTTCCGTTAAATATTCTTATACCTGCCCCATAATCAATTCCGCTTACGGCATTGTCCACATGTCCGTTTACCATGGAAATATTATTTTTTACAGTGTTTTCGCAAAATATTTCAGCAAAATCACCGCCCTTTGAAAGCGCCTTTTCTATTACAAGTCCTGCTGTTTTTTCATTTATCATCAGCTTCATCTCCCTTTGTCGTCCTAAACGCAGCGGCTTCATTTATCGTTTCCGAATAACTGTCGGTCAGGCTTTTGTCTGATGTTATACTGTAGTCTTTATAATTGATCTGCTCGGAAAGTCTGATGTTTTTATCCATATATATGACCCCGGCTATCCCTTCATCCGTGCATATATTATCATATACGTCGGCTATGGTCTTTTTTGCCTCCGGAACGGTATAAGCGCAGTCATCCGAAGAATAGCTTGACGCTCCGAATCTTATAATGACCCTCTTATCTGTATTAAGATGATTTCTCAACTCCGAAAAAAGTCTGTCCGCAGCCTTTTCCGACTCAAAGTAGCCGTTTACGCATATATAATCGACATACTCTTTCGGCATATATTTGCCTACTACTATTATATCATCACTTTTTACCGACCACACTGTTTTTGCGTAATTATTGGCATCGCATATTTTTTCAGCCAGATAAATATATTTTTCCCCGCTTTCATCATAATAATATGAATTTTCCAAGACTTCAACCATAACCTCAACCTGATATACTCCTATGGCTTCGGCGATTGCATCGGCATATTTCTTGAAGCTCTCAGAGCTTATGCCGTCTCTGTTTTTTACAATTATATACGGCTTTTTGCCGTCAGCACAACATTCCAATATAAATTTTTCAGCCTTTTCCGCTTCATCGATAAAAACCTCTTCCGCATATACTTCATGCTTTCCCGTCTTTTCCTCAAAATCTCGTATATTACTTATATTTATATCTTCGGTAATATCCGCTCCGATAAAAAAGTCAGTATTTTGTTCTATCTTATTTCCGTTCAACCTGCTTACGGAAACCTCTCTTGTTTTCTCTGCATACTCGACGGCGTTCTCTGCCGAACATCCCGAAAAAAGTATAAACGCTAAAAATAAAGCAATTATATTCATGTATATTCCCTCCCTACACAAATATAATTGCCATTAAAATACGGTTTAATAATTATTTTCTTCAAGATATACGTTTACTGCGTCAAGGTAATTTAGCATAGCTCCGTTTTTCAAAGGAATTTCATACTTTTTATCAAACGCAGTATATGGTATGGACTTTCTTCCTCCTTTTGCGGCTTCCTCCCAATATTTTTTCAAAGTTTCAAACGGCAGAAGATAAAACTCTCCCTCCCCCGTAAAATTTACAAGAAGAAAGCTTACGCCCCCCTGTTTTTTGAAATCCTCCATAAACTTTACCTGATGTTCATGTATATTTTGTAAAGGAAGCCTTTTTTGAGCCGCTTCCTTCGCGTCAAAACATATCGGTATTCCCTGAACCGCTCCTATATAATCAACGGTACTCTGTCTGTCAAAATAAGCCAACGTTATGGTGCTGTTTTCCTTATTCATTTCAATGGGGGTTATCGGCGTAGGTATTTTCTGTATCACGGCAATGCCATGCTGTCTGTAATATTCGTTTGTAAAGTTAATACAGTCCTCCAGAACGCTTCCTCTCAGTCCCCTCGTATGCCATGCGCCCATAAATATCACCTCTGTCAAACAGAAGTATAACAAAAATACGGCGTTATCTCAAAACTTTTTTCAACCGTTTATCTCTTCGTTCAGTTCGCTTACCGTTACAAACTTCACGCCCATTTTCTCAATATACTCCTTGGCACACTTTATTGCCTCCGCAGTTGTTTTTCCTCCTGCCGGCCCCACATGCCCTATAGCAATGGCGTAGCCGTTTTTCTCTGCGTACTCGGCGGCTTTTTTAAGCCGGTTTATAACAACATCCGTATTTCCGGGGCTGTCTATAAATACCGTCCTTTTTAAATAATCTACATCATACTTTTTAGCCGATTTTTCACCCTTAGAGTCTCCCGTTGTCAGACTGTCTATAAATACCATATTTCTTTCGGAAAGCACCTGCATTACAGCGTCAAGTTTTTTCTCATCTTCCATTATCGCAGAACCCATATGATTATTCAATCCGACGGCAGTGTCGACAATATCTAAGGCATCGTTTACGGTCTGTTTTATTTCCTCTTCGTTCATATCCGTAAAAATGCCCTTTGTTCCTACCCAGCTTTTTTTGCCTGTTTTTGATTCCATAGGCAAATGTATTATGGCTTCCTTACCCGCCTCTTTTACTTTCAGACAGTTTTCTTCCGCCTTTTCCGAAAATGGCATAATTGCCGCAGTCAACGGTATGTCCAAATCAAGCATTTCTTCCGTTCCCTCGCCGTTATAGCCGAAATCATCTATTATGACCGCAAGATATGCCGTATTTCTTTGCGGATCCGTTGCCGCAAACGACATACCTATTACCGAAACGGAAACCGTTATTGCCAATATATATCCGAAAATTCTTTTTCTCATTTTTACCTGCCGAACCTGTTTATATAATCAATAAAAGTATATGTTTATCATCTTATATTATTACATATCAAATTTTCTTTTCTCTTCTTACCCACTCTATTGACCCCAAAATAAAATCATGCTATTATTACGGCGGTTAGCTAAATCAAACAGTTTAAGGGAATAAAAATATGAAAATCATTATTGTCGGCGGAGGCAAGGTCGGTCAGGCTACCGCCAAAAGACTATCGGCCGAAGGGCATGATATTACGCTTGTTGACAAAAATGCCGACCGCATACAGCATCTCGGCGACAGACTGGATATAATGTGCGTAAAGGGGAACGGTCTGCATACGGGTATATTGCTTGAAGCCGGAGTAGCCGAAGCGGATTTGATTATAACTACAACTCAGTCGGATGAAATAAATATGCTCTGCTGCCTTACCGCCAAAAGACTTGGTGCAAAGCATACGATAGCCAGAATAAGAGACCCTGAATATTCCGAGGAGCTTTCCGCTCTCAAAAAAGAAATGGGACTTGATATGGTAGTAAATCCGGAACAGGAGGCTGCTGCCGAAATAGCTAGGGTTCTTCGTTTTCCGACTGCAATTAATGTAGAAACATTTGTAGACGGAAAGGTTGAAATGGTTTCCTTCCGTATAAAGGAAAATGATATTTTAAGCGAGAAAAGCATTTCATCTATCATGGCAAAGCTTCGTCTTTCCATCATTTTCTGCGCTGTTGTCCATAACGGAGAAGTAATAATACCCGACGGAAATTATATTGCGCATACAGACGACTTGTTTTATGTAATAGGCGAGCCTGCCGAAGTTTATAAATTTTTTAAAGCAATAAAAAGAGAAACCAGCAGTTCAAAATCCGCATTTGTTATAGGCGGAGGCAGGATAGCATATTATCTTTGTAAGTTTACCGCGGAAATCGGAATAAATACAAAGCTTGTGGAATTAAACAGAGACAAATGTTATGAGCTTAACGAAGCTCTCCCAAAATGCGTAGTTATAAACGGAGACGGCAGCGATCCCGAGCTTCTGGAAGAAGAAGATATGGCGTCGTACCGGTCGGTCGTAACAATAACGGGCAGGGACGAGGAAAACCTTCTTATAGCCATACATGCCTCAAGGTTGGGCGTACCGAAAGTAATTGCGAAAATAAACAGACCGAATTATGACGACATAGTAGAAAACTTCGGAATAGACAGCATTATCAGTCCGAAAAATATTACTGCGGTTCAAATAATACGTTTCGTAAGGGCGCTGAATAACTCCTTAGGACACGCCAATATCGAAACTCTGTACCATATTGTAGACGGTCAGGCCGAGGCGTTGGAATTCCATGCGGACAGCACTACTATGAATACGGGTATTCCGTTTAAGGATATTAAATTCAGGAAAAACCTTATTGTTGCGGCAATAGAAAGAAACGGGAAAGTAATAATCCCATCGGGAAACGACTGTATATACGACGGCGACAGCGTCGTCATCGTTTGCAGAAACTCAAGGATCTATGAATTAAACGATGTATTTGAAAACGGAGGTCGTTGAGCTTGAATTATTTACTTATACTTAAACTCATGGGTGTTGTGCTTAAAACTGAAGCCGCTCTTATGGTTCTTCCTATTATTATTTCGTTTTTATATCAAAGCGGAGACTGCATGTATTTTGTTTATACAGCCGTTCCGCTTTTTATAGTAGGTCATTGCCTTACAAATATAAAGCCCCCAAAAACAAACTTCCGTTCAAGAGAAGGTTTTGTAACCGTATCGCTTTCATGGATAATGCTTTCTATTTGCGGCGCTATACCGTTTTATATGAGCGGCTATTTCAGTTCCTTTGTAGACTGTTTTTTTGAAACGGTTTCGGGTTTTACAACAACGGGTTCAACTATACTTCCGAATGTAGAGATTGTACCCAAAGGACTTATTTTCTGGCGCAGCTTTACCCACTGGATAGGCGGCATGGGTGTTCTTGTTTTCGTGCTTGCGGTAATGCCTAATATAAACGGCTCAACCGTACAGATTTTAAGAGCGGAAAGCCCGGGTCCGACTCCCGGCAAATTTGTTCCCAAAATACGAGAGTCTGCAAAAATACTGTACATTATATACTTTGTAATGACACTGATCCAGATAGTTCTGCTCCTTCTTGCGGATCTTCCTCTGTTTGATACGCTGATTACAGCAATGGGTTCAGCAGGAACCGGCGGCTTCTCTAACATGAATTTAAGCATAGGCGCTTATAACAACGTTCCTGCGGAAATAATAACGACTGTGTTTATGCTTCTTTTCGGAGTCAATTTCAACATATATTACTATATGCTGAATAAACAGTTCGGTCTTATAAAAGCCAACGAGGAGTTAAAGCTGTATATATTTATAGCATTGGCATCGATGATTATAATCGCTATAAATATAATGCCTATGCATGATAATTCTTTTCTTACATCGCTCAGATACTCGTCATTTCAGGTTTCTACTATAATGACTACAACAGGGTATGCCACTACCGATTTTGCGCTGTGGCCAACTTTGAGCAAAGTAATACTTATAACCTTAATGGTTATAGGCGCTTCCGCAGGCTCTACGGGCGGAGGAATAAAGGTGTCCCGACTGCTTATACTGTTTAAAGCGGCAAAAAAAGAAATAAGTATGATAATACACCCAAGGCGAGTTCAAACCGTAAAGGTAGACGGACATGTACTGGAGGACAGAGTCCTTGTTAATGTTCTTGTCTTCCTGTGCCTTTATGCGGCTATTGCCTTTGTGTCTATAATACTTATTTCAATAGACGGATACGATTTTGAGACAACGGCTACCGCCGTATTGGCGGCTCTGGGAAATATAGGCCCCGGATTTTCAATGGTCGGTCCCCTCGGTAATTTCAGCATATTCTCAAAATTCAGCAAATTGATTTTATCTTTCTGTATGCTGGCAGGTCGATTGGAAATATTCCCCATGCTTATACTTTTTTCACCGAAAATATGGAGCAAGAAAGCTTTATAAATATTTTACACAGTACAAAAAAGGAATCCCGAACTACGGAATTCCTTTTTATTTTATATAAGAGTATATCTGTGTATACCTTCGGAATCAATATTGCATTTTACTTTACCCTTAGACATGAGATAGTCCAGATGGGCTATTGTCTCTCCTACCGCAAACCATCTTTGGCTTACGGGAAATTCCTCCCAATTTCTGCCTCTCATCTGCCATTTCATATATGCCGCTATCTCATAGGCTGTAGAACCGGGAACTGCTTTTACAACCTTTTCCGTATCCGCAAGTCTTGCCTTATGGTGTTCCAAAAGCTGATCTATCCTGTCATATACGTTTATTCCCTTTGTATTCCTATGCGCAGGCAGAGCGGTAACCATCTTGTACTCTCTTATTTTCTTCAGACTTTCGATATAGTTACTTAGGGAATCTATTACCCCGTACCATGAAGTAATATTGGGAGTTATATCAAAAAGCACATGGTCTCCCAAAAACATTAACGCATCTTTTTCGTAATAAAGGCATGTGTTGCCGGGAGTATGTCCCGGGACATATATGCACTTAAATTCATAATCGCCTACGGTAATTTTATCTCCGTCCTCAAGCTTTACGGCTTCAAACGGCCCTGCTACCTGAAACGCCCTTGCGGGAT
>URLB01000015.1 GCA_900548595.1 uncultured Eubacteriales bacterium | reverse complement strand
ACCATTTCCGGCATACCGCCTTTTCTTCCGCCTATTACGGATTTTCCTTTTAAATCAGTCCATTTAAAGTCCGGCTCTTCATTCCTGGAAACAAGGAAATTACCTGCCCTTTGCGTAAGCTGGGCAAAGGTTTTTACATGACCTTCTTTACCTTCGTTTATTATATAAATTCCGGCTTCCGTTCCGAGAAGGGCTATGTCTGCCGAGTCAGACAGTAAAGCCGTCATGCTTTTATCGGCGCCCTGACCTACGGAAAGTTCTATTTCCAAGCCTTCTTCCTCGAAATAACCGTTTTCAAGTGCGACATACTGCGGTGCATAAAAAACGGAATGTACAACCTCGTTAAGCCTGACTTTTTCAAGCTGACTATTGTCAGAAGACGAGCAGCCGCTTATCAAACCGACGCATAAAATTGACGCAGTAAGTACTGAAATTATTTTTTTCATTTATTTCCTCCGAGTTAACCATATACGTTTTCAATATATGAAAAAAATAAATAATGTTGCATTGTCCTTGGATTTTTTAGTAACCGTTCTCCAATTTAATTTCGTACCTATGTACAGGATGAGGCTTTTCAACATTTCCGTTTTCATCTGTCTGGCTCAACTCTTGAGTCGTAATTATAAGTGATGATCCGTTATATGTTATCGATACTTTTGTGTTGGCTCCTATTTCCATACCGTCAAGGTTTCGGAGTATAATATCTTCCGAACCGTCAAAAAGCATTCTGTGTACTCCTTCTAAATCACCGAGGGTTATGTAGTAAACGTATCCTCCCGCGTTATAATATGCCAATGCATTTATCTTATCCATATAGCCGTCAACCATAGGATGTCCGTTATCATAGGGAAAAGAAGAACGGATTTTCAAACTGCCGTCTTTGTCATATTCTGATTTACAGTCTGTTATTTTTTTCATATCGGATAGACTTATCATAACTCTGTCGTTGGAAATATACGGAATATTAGATAAGGATACCGTTTCTTTATTTTTTAAAGCTTCGGAACTTCCCGAACAAACCTTTATTTCCGTAGTATCATCGGAAATAACTACATAAGGATTTTCCCATGACACAGTAAAGCCGAGACCTTCCGCAACGGCTCTTAACGGAACAAATACTCCCGAATTGTTTTGTACTGTCTCCGATTCAACGTAAGAATTGTTTACATAAAATCCTGCTTCGGCCGCATAGGCAGGGAAACAAAACAATAAAGAAAAAGCTAATGCAGTGAGTTTAAGACGTTTTTCATAAAATTACCTCCCGTTTTTAATAGATTAATATGTTTCAGATGTTCTGAATTTCGAGCAGATATCTGGAATTTTATACATAGTGTTTAGAATAAACGGAAACATGGCTGATGTCAAACGAGAATAAAATCCGTTTACAACATATACTTCTTTTACTATAAGACACGATAACAACGGAATTAGTTTTCTGTTTTTTAGTAAAATTGGGGTTAAAAAAATAATTAAAAAATTATGGGCGCCTTAAGCCGATAAAGCCGTCGATTATGATGTTTACAGTAAGACAAATTAATAAAAAAGTAATGTTATTGACTGAGAAATAGTGTATAATAAATATTGGCTTATAATGTAAAATTACAGAGCGAACTATCTTATATATAAATACAAATTTTGGAGGATTTGAAATGCCCGAAAAATTGATGATAATAGACGGAAATTCAATTGTAAACAGAGCGTTTTACGGAGTACCTCTTCTTTCCGATTCTGAGGGAAATTATACAAACGGCGTTTACGGATTCCTGAATATATTTTTTAAACTTTTTGATGAAGAAAATCCGGATTATGTGGCGGTAGCTTTTGATGTTCACGCTCCGACATTCAGACATAAAATGTTCTCGGATTATAAGGGAAACAGAAAAGGTATGCCCGAGGAACTGAGAGGGCAGATGCCTATACTTAAAGATGTACTGAAAGCAATGAATATAGCCTGTTTTGAGCTTGAAGGTTATGAGGCGGACGATATTTTGGGAACTCTTGCTAAAAAAGGCGAAGAAAAAGGCTTTGTCAATACGGTTGTTTCAGGGGACAGAGACCTTTTGCAAATATGTTCGGAAAGTACGACTGTCAGAATACCGAAGACGTTAAAAGGGAGAACGGAGACAGAAAGCTATAAACCGAAAGACGTAGAGGAAAAATACGGAGTTACACCAAAGGAGTTTATAGAAGTTAAGGCACTTATGGGAGACGCTGGAGATAATGTTCCGGGTGTTCCCGGCATAGGCGAAAAGACGGCCGTAAAAATAATTCAGCAGTATAAAACCGTAGAAGCCGCCATAGCGGAAAGTGAAAATATAAAGCCTAAAAAAGCTTCCGAAAATTTAAAAAACTTTTCGGAACAGGCGAGACTTTCAAGGACTCTTGTAGAGATAGATACCGATGTCCCTATAAATTTTGATTTTGAAAATATGAAGGCAGACAGACCGTATTCCGAAGAAGCGTACGGAATGTTTAAAAAGCTCGGTTTTAAAAGTATGCTGGAAAGAGTGAAGACAGACAGCAATTCCGACAAAACTCAGATTTTGATTTTAAAAGACAAAACCGATACGGAAAATTTTATAAATAAGCTTAAAAACGAGACCTCATACATAATTATATCTGAAAATAATAAAATATCAGGCGTAGCTTTAGCTGGAAAAGATTTCGGAGCTTGGGTTGAAACAAACGAAAAGTTTACAGATAAGGATTTGGCAGAGGCTGTAAAACCGTTTTTTGAAGGAGAAGTAAACAAAATAGCTCATAACGGTAAGGATGATATAGCCGTTTTAAGAAAATACGGTATAACTTTTAATAACATGACGTTTGATACGGCTATTGCGGCGTATGTGTTGAACCCTATGAAAGACAGCTATAATTATGACGATATATCTGCGGAATTTCTCGATGAGATTTGCCAATCGGAGGAGGAAATCCTGGGCAAAGGAAAGTCAAAAATAAGCCTTTTTGACCTAAGTGTTGAAAACAGAGCGGAATTTGCCGCAAAACAGGCAGTCATAAATTACAGGGCAAAATATGTAATGGAAAAAAGGCTGGAAGAAAACGGACAGATTGATTTATATCGCAATATAGAAATGCCGTTAATATTTGTATTGGCAGATATGGAAAAGTACGGTATAAAGGCTGACAAAAACATACTTACCGAATACAGAGAACGCCTTGAAAAAGATATAGAAAAAACTGCCAATGAAATATACGATATGGCAGGGGAGGAATTTAATATAAATTCTCCTAAACAACTCGGAGTTATACTGTTTGAGAAAATGGGACTTCGTGGCGGGAAGAAAACAAAAACGGGATATTCGACGGCAGCGGAGGTGTTGGAAGGACTTAAACATGAAAATCCCATTGTGGAAAAAATATTGTACTACAGGCAGATAGCAAAGCTTAAAAGCACTTATGCAGACGGACTTTTGGCTGTTATAAACGAAAGCGACAGCAGGATTTACTCCACGTTTAACCAGACTATAACAGCTACGGGAAGAATAAGCTCAACGGAACCGAATCTGCAAAATATACCCGTAAGACTTGAAATGGGAAGAGAATTCAGAAAAGTATTTATTCCCGATGACGGATATGTATTTGTCGACGCCGATTATTCTCAAATAGAGCTTAGGGTACTGGCGCATATGGCTGACGATAAAACGCTTATCAACGCCTTTAAAGACGGACAGGATATACATCGACTTACGGCTTCTCAGGTATTCGGCGTTCCGTTTGAAACGGTAAGCGCAAAACAGAGAAGCGACGCAAAAGCCGTTAATTTCGGAATAATATACGGTATGGGAGCTTTTTCTCTGGGAAAAGACTTAGGAATTACAAAGAAAATGGCTGAGGAGTATATAAAAGGATACTTTGCAAAATATCCTAATATAAAGAAATATATGGATAAAACAATAGAAGCGGCGGCAGAAGACGGATATGTCAGCACAATATTCGGCAGAAGAAGACCTGTACCTGAAATAAATTCGGGAAATTTTAACAGGAGAGCTTTCGGAGAAAGAGTTGCCATGAATATGCCAATACAGGGCAGCGCTGCGGACATAATAAAAATAGCCATGATAAACGTACATAAAAGGCTGAAAGAAAGCAACATGAAATCAAGACTTATACTTCAGGTACATGACGAACTTCTTATAGAGGCCGCAAATGATGAGGTCGATGAGGTAAAAAAAATGCTTAAATATGAAATGGAAAACGCCGTTTCGCTTAATGTGCCTATGGATGTTGACGTACACAGCGGTATGAGTTGGTTTGAAGCAAAATAAGGTGATAATATGAAGATTATTGGTTTAACCGGAGGAACTGGAAGTGGAAAAGGCTTCGTTTCCGAAAGGCTGAAAAAGAGAAACGCTTATGTGATGGACGCCGATAAAATTGCCCATGAAATAATTGAAAAGGATAAACCGGCTTATAAAGAAATAGTGGATTATTTCGGAAGGTCTATACTTGATGAAAGCGGATGTATAATAAGAAGAAAGCTGGGAGATATAGTTTTTTCCGACAGTGAAAAGCTTGCTTTTTTAAACAAATGTACACATAAGTATATCAATATGGAAATAATGAGAATAATAGATGAAGTAAGACCTCAGACGGACAAGTACACGGCAATTGTTATTGACGCGCCTCTTCTTGCCGAGGCAGGGCTTACTGATATATGCGATGATATATGGGTTGTCTATGCAGACAGCGAGGTAAGAGTAAAACGCATAATGGAGAGAGACTCCATAACGGAGGAACAGGCAAGAAACAGAATAGCGTCGCAAAAAACATGGGAAGAATATAAGGCGTTGGGAGCTGTAATTATCGACAACAGTTCCGATGATGAAAATGTTGAAAATCAGCTCGACGCGCTGATATAAAAATTCGGGAGTTGAAAATGAGAAAAAGTGTAAAATTGGCTGCGACAGCGGTTATTTTACTGCTGTTAGGATTGCTTTTATATAGATTTTATGTTATTCCGAAAGTGTTATACCCTACAAAATACAGTGATTTTGTTGAAAGATATTCGGAAGAATATGAACTTGAGGAAACGGTTGTTTATGCGGTTATTAAAGCCGAAAGCGGATTTGACGCTTCCGACAGGTCGCGAACAGGGGCAAGAGGTCTTATGCAGATAATGCCGGAAACGGGAGAATGGGCGGCAGATCTTATGGGCATGAGCGAATATGACTCGGAAATGCTCTATGATCCAGAAACAAATATACATATCGGATGTTGGTATTTGAGATATTTACTGGATATGTATGAGAGTAATCTGCCGACAGCGCTTGCCGCATATAACGCCGGTCTCGGAAATGTTTCAAAATGGCTTGTAAATCCAGAATACAGTAAGGACGGAGAAAACTTGGATTCTGTGCCGTATACGGAAACCGACGGATATGTCAAGAAGACGCTTAAATATATGGAGAAGTATGAGAAATACCATGAAGAACTTTAATTTAAAAAAAATAATACCTGCATTATTTACAATTTCGCTTTGTATAACCGGTTGTTCATCAGAGGCAGAGGTAAAAACCGTTGAAGGAGACATAAAGGAGAATAGCGTATCCGTAGATAAGGAAGACAGAGATGACATTGTAACAATTTCCATGAGTATGGCAAAGACGCTTAATCCTCTTGTAAACTCCGATGAGTCCGTTGATAGGGCGCTTTCGCTTATGTATGAAAAGCTTATAAATATAGGAGCCGACGGGAAAGCCGAGCCTAACATAGCGGAAAGCTGGACCTTTAACGAAGACGGAAGCGTCGTAAATATAAATCTTAAAAATAATATATGCTTTTCTGACGGAACAAGACTTACGGCATACGATGTGGCATATTCGCTGAAAACAATTGATAATGCGGAAAATTCTTTTTATAAAAATTGTGTTGAAAATATTAAGACTTGGTCTGTTACGGGAGATTACAGTATAAGCATAACGTTTTATGAATCCGGCGGAAACAATATATATTATCTTTCCGTGCCTATAATAAGCAGTACGTTTTACGGAGGAGATTACGCAGATGAGGACGTGAAAACGGATGTTGCCCTCGGAAACGGTTTATACAGATTTGAAAGCTATGAAAAACCGGATAAACTGACGCTCATAGCTTCTCTTAACTGTTTTAGAGGCTCCGCCGAGATAAACAGTATTGAAATAATAATGACAAAAGACAGCGAAACGGAAATAAATCTTTTTTCACAGGGAATAACCGACATACTTGCCGCGGACAATACTGATGCATCGGAGGCAGGCAACTCATCCGGCATAAAAAGTATGCCGTATACAACGGGAGAGTATGATTTTATCGGTTTTAATTTCGATAATCCGATATTAAAGGACAGGAATATAAGACAGGCAATAGCCTATGCCATTGACAAGGAAGGAATAATAGAGGGAATATATCTTAATAATGCGGAAGAGGCATATTCGCCTATAAGTTCGTCATCGTGGCTTTATGACAGTTCTGTATACGGTTATGATTATGACCTTAACGTTGCAAAAATGCTTTTGGAACAATCGGGATGGAGGTACAGAAGCGGAAGCGACAGCGTAAGACAAAGTACAGGCGAGACTCCGCGAAAGTTGGAACTTCGTATCTTGGTAAATGGAGAGAATGACGAGAGAAAACAGGTCGGAGTAAAGCTTGCGGAGACACTTGAAGGCATAGGATTTGACATTAAGCTGGAAACGGTAAATTTCGCTTCATATAAAGAGCGGTTGGAAAGCGGAAACTATGATATATTTATAGGCGGTTGGAATATATCTCCCGTAAATGACTTTACGTTTATGTTTGGTTCAACCGAACTTAACGGAGAAAGCGGAAACATAATAAACTATAACAGCGCAAAAATGGACGAATATCTGACAGCGTGTAAAAACGCAGTTACCGACGACGATATGAAAGCGGCATATTCAAAGCTGCAAAAATATATATCACAGGAACTGCCGTATATCAGTCTTGTATTCAGGGAATCAAAAATATACTGGAGCCGTGATATAGACGGAGAAATGACGCCGTCTCTTCACAATGTATACGGAGGAATAGAAGATATTTCGATTAAGTAATAAGGAGAATTAATATGAAACTGTGTATTGTTTCGACTCTGTGCAAAGTCTGAAAGGGCGGGTTGCGCAGAGTAAGGGATAACGCCCTTATGACTTTGCTTATATTAGAAAATATAAAGGAGCAAAGTCGATATGAATAAAATATATGATATAAAGAAATTTTTACTTTTATGGATAACACAATCTCTTTCAACACTCGGAAGTTCTATGACAAATTTTGCTTTGGTTATATGGTCGTTTGAAACTGAGGGTTCAGCATTTACGACAGCACTGTTATCAGTCAGTTCCTATGCGCCGTATGTGCTTATGAGCATATTTGCAGGGGCTTTAAGTGAAAAGTGGAACAAAAAGAAGATTATGCTTGTGGGAGATGCTTTTGCGGCTTTATGTACCGCATGTGTTCTTTCACTGATGAAAACAAATCGTCTTGAAATATGGCATTTATATATTATAAATGCGCTTAACGGTCTGATGAATACGTTTCAGCAGCCTGCGGCAGATGTTGCGGTGAGCCTTTTAACACCGGAGAAATATTATCAGAGGGTAGGAGGACTGAAAGCTTTTTCATATTCCGTAAACAGTTTTTTAGCTCCTGTTTTTGCCGCTGCGCTAATGTCTACGGCAGGAATGGAATTTGTAATAGTGTTTGATTTATTAACTTTTACAATAGCTTTTTTAACTCTTGCGCTTTTTATTAAAATACCGAATAAAGACGTTGGTGAAGAAATAAAAGAAAGCATTCTAAAATCTGCGGGAGACGGAATTAGATTTTTAAGAAATAATAGAGGAATACTGGATTTAATATTATTTTTAGCTGCTATAAATTTTACGGCATCTGTATTTAATGCAGCTTTGCCGGCTCTTCTTTTAAATGTCGGTGGCGAAAAAGCATACGGATATGTAAACGCAGTCTCCGGAATAGCTATGCTTGTCGGCAGTATTATAGTAACGGCAATGCCTGAACCCAAAAGCAGAATAAAAGTAATCTGCAATTCTTTACTGTTGGCAATGAGCACGGAGAATTTTATATTGGCATTGGGAAATGGAATACCGATATGGTGTGCAGGCGCTGCGGTTGCGTGGATAGGAATACCTGTAATGAATGCAAATATGGACGTTGTGCTTAGAAGAAATATACCGATTCAAATGCAGGGGAGAGTTTATTCGGCAAGAAATACGCTTCAGTTTTTTACAATACCGCTCGGATACATAATCGGAGGAATTCTGGTAGATAGGGTATTTGAACCTTTTATGACCGGAATGCCCGATAATTCGGCTTTAGCATTGATTTTCGGTTCGGAAAAAGGCTCCGGAGCGGCATTTTTACTTCTGTTTTTGGGTATAATCGGTGTTATCACGTGTGTTATATTCAGAAAAGATAAACATATATGGGACTTAGAAAAATGATATGGGATGGAAGTGATACTTTTGTCAGAATTAAGGCAGGACATATTTACAGGAGAATGGATAATATTCGCCGGAAACAGGATGAAAAGGCCATACGACTTTATTAAAAAAAGCGTACCCAAGACGTTTGACAGCAGTGAATGTCAGTTTTGCCCGGGAAATGAGAAGCTTACTACAGAACCGCTTTATCAGGACGGAAGCAACGGAAACTGGACGATAAGGGGTTTTCCTAATAAATATCCTGCTGTCAGCGACAAAAGCGACGAAGCGGACAACGAAGGTTTTTATCGGGCGGAAAGTGGTTTCGGAATACATGAGGTAGTTGTGGACACTCCGGATCATACGGCGGTTTTACATGATTTTTCCGTCGAAAAAATAAGAGATATACTGAAAGTTTTAAAAGCACGGTTTATCGCAATATCCGAAAATGAGAATATTAAATATGCACAGATATTTAAAAACTGCGGTCCTGACGCAGGAGCTTCGATAATGCACTCCCACTGGCAGATAATAGGCGTGCCCGTAATACCGTGCGAGCAGGCAAATATAATTAAAAACGAAAAGAAATATAAAGATGAATTCGGAAAGTGTATGATATGCGATATAATAAAACATGAGTCGGAGAAAAAAATCCGCATTGTCTATGAAAATCAATACTTTATCGCATTCGCGCCTTATGCCTCAAAGATGTCCTATGAGTGTATGATAGCGGTAAAAGGCCATATTCCGTCAATAAGCGGATTTGATGAAGAAATGCTTTACTGTCTTGCAGATGTTATTAAAGCCGTATTATCGGCTGTTAAAACGCTTAGAGAAGGTATATGCTATAATCTTTGTTTTGAAGACACACCAAAGGGACAGGACGGACATTGGTTTATGAAAATACTTCCGAGGATGGGCAATCCGGCCGGGTTTGAGTACGGGACAAACAGCTATATAAATCCGATATTGCCGGAAAAAGCCGCGGAATATATGCGAAATAAAATTAAAGAAAACTATAGAGGTTGAAAATATGGCAAAAGAAACGAAACTATATGAAATTGAAAAACCTGCCGAGAGGGTTATACTTATTGCCGTTGATGAAGACGGCGGAGCAGACGACGATTTACTTAACGAACTCGAAGAACTTTCCGCAACCGCAGGGGCTGTAACGGTAGGAAGAGTTATACAGAAAAGGGAAAAGAGACATCCCGGGCATTATATCGGCAAAGGAAAAGTTGAGGAAGTAAAAATGATGATAACCGCCCTTGACGCAACAGGAATTATAACCGATGATGAACTGACGCCTGCTCAGATGAGAAACCTTGAGGATATGCTCGGGACAAAGGTAATGGACAGGACTATGGTTATTCTTGATATTTTTGCCTCGAGAGCGTTATCTAACGAAGGTAAGATACAGGTTGAACTGGCGCAGTTAAAATACAGTCTTACAAGACTTTCGGGTCAAGGTACGGCTCTTTCCAGATTGGGCGGCGGTATAGGAACGAGAGGTCCCGGAGAGAAAAAACTGGAAACTGACAGAAGATATATAAAAGAACGTATAGCCGAACTGGAAAAGTCGTTAAAGGATATAGGAACCCACAGGGAACTCCTTAGAAACGGAAGGGACAGAAAGAGTATAATAAACGTCTCGCTTGTTGGATATACGAATGCGGGTAAATCTACATTGCTGAATAAGCTGACAGACGCAGGGGTACTTGCGGAAAATAAGCTTTTCGCTACGCTTGATACAACGTCAAGAAATCTGAAACTTCCGGGAGGAACGTCAATTGTGCTGACGGATACCGTAGGATTTATAAGAAAATTACCTCATCACCTTATAAAGGCGTTTAGGGCTACCCTTGAAGAGATGAAGTATGCTGATATACTTATTCATGTTGTAGACGCATCTAATGAAGAGAGAGCGGAACAGATGTCGACGGTGTACTCAACGCTTAATGATTTGGGATGTGCCGAAACGCCTGTTATAACAGCTTATAACAAAATGGACAGGGATGTGGAACTTCCTCTTCCAAAGGACAGCACGGCAAGGGACACTGTCAAAATATCGGCGGCAAATGGAGACGGCATAGAAGAACTTTTACTGTCTATAGAAACTCTGATAAAAAGTTTTAAAAAGCATTTGAAGGTACTTCTGCCATATTCCGAGGGAAAACTTACAGCCATGGTGTATTCAAGATGCGAAGTCGTAAAAGACGAGCATTTGGATAACGGAGTTTTGATGGAGCTTTTTGCCGATTCGGAAATGGAAAACCGTTTAGAGAAATTTACCGTAATAAAAGAAGTATAATTATTGAGTCCGTCTGTTTTACAGACGGACTTTTTACATACATTTGATACAATATGTCAAAATAAATGGATTTTATTAAACAGATGGTCGTTTATGTACATAATATGTCGAGCTGTTTACGTTGATAATACATTAATTTTGTCCGATAATAAAACTATAAACAGTTACGGGGGAATATGTATGGACTTTAATAAAATTTTGGTGGGTAAAAGCGATGACCGATTAGAAAATAAATATTTTTTGACTGAACGCCAAGTTGACGGCAGATACATATACGGCGTTATGATAACAAATAAAACAGATGAATGTTGCATATATGGTATTTTTGATGACAAATCGGAAACCAAAAAGTTTTTGGAAATACTTATAAAAAACAATGTAACGCCACTCAGCCTTGACTATATTGCAGATGATTATATAGGCGAGCGAGAAATGGCATATATATGACAAACTACTTGTTTTTGCTCCGATAAGATGTTAAATTATTAATAAAATAATTATTGGAGTTGATAGATTTGGATAAATTAAAATGTAAATATATATTGTTTGACCTTGACGGAACTCTTACGGAATCTCATCCCGGAATTACAAGGTCAATTAAATATGCCCTTGAAAAACATAACATGGAGTCTCCGTCATTGGAAGAACTTAAAGTGTTTGTCGGACCTCCGCTCGGAGAGAAATTTATGGAGGTTTTCGGTTTTACAAAAGAGTTTGCGGACGAAATGATTTTGACATACAGAGAAAGATATACGACTGTAGGAAAATTTGAATGTAACGTATATGACGGGGTAAAGGATACTTTGCAGAAATTGAAAGATATGGGAAAGGTTTTATGCGTCGCTACTTCAAAGCCTGAAAATTCGGCAAAGGAAGTATTGGATCATTTTGATTTGACAAAATACTTTGATTTTATCGGCGGAGATACGCCTGATCATGCAAGAAAGAATAAAACCGCCGTAATTAACTTTGTTATGGAAAGCATGGGTATTGAGAATAAAGATGATGTGATTATGGTCGGAGATACTCAATATGACGTGCTGGGAGCGGATGAAAGCGGCATAAAATGCATAGGAGTTCTTTACGGATACGGTCAGAAAGATAAACTGGAGGAGGCAGGAGCGTACATATTGGCAGAAAAACCTTCCGATATAGCGGAAATGTTTTAATATGTAATGTCAGGCTAACTTGTTATTTTATTGAAAAACGGGTTGTTATATTTTAAAGGGGAGTTATAAAAGAAATGGAAATATATAATCTTGAAAAAAATAATTCCGAAAAAATATCCGTAGGAGTAGACATAGGCGGAACAGCCGTAAAAATAGGATTGTTTTATGAAAACGGAAAAATCATAACAAAAACCGAAATCCCAACAAGACAGGACGATAATTGCGCATATGTATTGAGCGACACGGCAGATACTGTTAAGAAGCTGATCAAGGAAACTGAAGTAGATATAAATAATATCGTAGGCATAGGGATAGGGGTACCGGGACCTGTAGCAGACGGCATTGTTAAACACTGTGTAAATCTTCATTGGGAAAACAGCGTTGATGTTTCGGGGATGATGGAAAGACTTACAGGATTGAAAGCCGTAACGGTGAACGACGCCAATGCCGCTGCTGTGGGAGAGCTTTGGATGGGCGGCGGAAAAGAACACGGAAGTATGATTCTTGTTACGATAGGAACGGGAATAGGCGGAGGAATAGTAATAAAAGATAAAATTTTAGACGGATACAACGGATCTGGCGGAGAACTCGGACATATAACCGTAGAATATGAAAGCGAAAGAAAATGCAATTGCGGACGAAACGGATGTTTGGAGACATACGCATCAGCAACGGGCATAGTGCGTACCGCAGTTGAATTGCTGCAAAACAGTGATGAACAGTCGGCGCTTAGAAGTACCGAAGTAAGCGCTAAGTCTATATTTGAAGCCGCAGCGGCAGGAGACGCTATAGCTGTTAAGACGGTAGATATATTCGGGAAATACTTAGGAAGAGCGTTGGCAAATGCCGCTTCTACCGTTGACTCCGAAATTATCGTACTGGCCGGCGGAGTTGTAAGAGCGGGAGAAATAGTCAGAAAAGCGGTAGAAAAGTATTATAGGATTAGCGCATTTAAAACGGTAAAAGATACGAAAATAGTTCTTGCACAGCTTGAAAATGATGCCGGTATATACGGCGCAGCTAAAGAGGCGTTTAAATTAAAGGATAATTGATCAGATTAGCACATATAATCGGCACTTTTACCTAAGAGCTTTAAGAACAATATGACGTAAAGGGCAGCGGCTTTTTAAACTTTTTTGTAAGAAGTAAAGCCGCAGTCTGTCGGATAATCAAGTATTATCTCATCTCTGTGTATAAATGCAATGACTGAATTTATAATGTCGCTTCCGCAGCCGAATGCATTGAATACAGAAAGGTAAAGAAGCAGAGTACTATGTATAAGTACTGATATTGCGGAGGGTATGACGCTCATTATAATAAGCGGCAGAAGAGAGCCTATCGTATATTCAAAAAATCGTAGAGGACTTCCGCAATGGCAATATGCGTCTGAAAGACCTGACGGAAGGTATATAAATATATTTTTTCTGTCGGTTTCAGAGGAAACAGTCCAACCGACGGCATGAAGCAATTCGTGTATCGGCGTCGTTATAAAAAGAAGAAAAAGACATAGCAGGAAATATTTTGTTTCAAATGCCGGTATTTCACCTGTGAAATAGATATAAACAGGTATTGCGGCAAACGCAGGAAGACCTGCCGCCGTAGAAAGTAAGTCATGGACAAGTCCTTTTCTGACGCATGAATATTCAAGATAGCCTTCGTCTATATATTTTTGTCTCCGGTTTTGATATACCTCAATATTCCTTTCAATATCAAAATTACCTTTTATTATTGGCATTATTTGTTTCCTCCGATTTATTATAAATAAATAGTAACAGATAAAGTTTTATATAACAATATAAAAACTGTTGCAAAATTAAAAACGTAAATGTAAACTATGATACAGGTGATATTTATGTTAAGAGCAATAAACTATTGCGGATTGCGTATAGAATACAGACTTTCAAAAAAAGACGTAAAAAATATTAACATCAGGATAACTCCGGAGGGAGATATTTCAGTTTCCGCGCCATCCAGAATGCAGGTAAAAGAAGTAGATTCGTTTGTTGAGAGTAAAGCCGAGTGGATTTTCAGAAAACTGGCGGAATTGGAAAAGAGACGTGAAAATATGCCCGACGGCGATATGTACGATGGGAAAATATTGTACTATCTGGGAAATGAATATGAGCTTAGGCTTGAAAGCGGCGGAAAGTTTGAGGTTGATATAACGGGTGATGAGATAATCGTCAGTTCAAGGGAAAATGATGATAATATAAAGCCAAAATATATTAATTGGCTTATCAATCAGGCAAAGTCGATATTTGAAGATTCTCTTACAAGAATGTTGGAACTGGCAAAAGAGTATAATATAGACAGACCTGAAATTTATATAAGAAATATGAAAAGCAGATGGGGAAGCTGTAATAATCAGAAGAAAAGAATAGGACTTAACGTTCAGCTTATAAAATCAGATATAAAATGCATAGATCAAGTTGTGTTACATGAACTGGCTCATTTTGTATCATACGATCATAGTGATAAATTTTATGCTGTTCTGAATAAATTAATGCCGGATTGGAAAGAAAGAAAGGAAATTTTGGAAACGAAATATAACGACGGTATAAGATAAAAAGACCTGACTTACAAAGTCAGGTCTTTAGTGTTTTTAAGCAACTTCTGTATTTTCAACGGGAGTTTCGATTTCCGTTATTTCAACAGTGGGTTCTTCAGCTGCATTTTTGGATACTTCCGTTGCTTCAACTGCGGTTTCGGTAACCACAACGTCTGTAGCAAGATTATTCATCATATCGTTGAGAGAAATAACTACTGCTCCTTCGGGAAGCGTTAATGCAGGTTCTTTAGCAGAAGCCTCATAAGTTGATTTGAATTCCATATAAAGTTTCATAAAATCTGCTATATCCATAGTAAATGACATTGATGAGTTGAAATCTTTATCTGTTGATACTGTCATATCCATTTTTACGCCGTCAGCAGACATTTTCATAACAATTGATATTGAGTTGACTTTGTCTCCCTCTGAACCGAGAGTTGTTACATATGTAAGTTCTGTTCCGTCTTCGTTGAGAGCATAAGTAGACGTATATTTGTCTCCGTCATGTTTGAATGCCTTATCGCCAAGCATTGCGGCTACAGCTTTATAAGATTCATCTATTTCTTTATAGCTGTTTACACTGTCAACAGGTATGCTTTTAAGCACTTCAAGAATGTATCCTTCGATATCTCCTGTTTCGGCAAGGTCAAGTATTGCATTCATGTCAAAACTGCCTGCACCGCTCATGTTCATAAATGCATTTAAGTCAAGGCTTATCCATGCGGCAGGATCAACGCCGAAGGCAGAGAACATAGAGGAATTCATGTAGAATATTCCTTTTTCCATATCGTAGATATATTTTGTTTCGCTGCTTTCAATTGCTTTGAATATCGTATCCATAACGGCTTTTTCTGATTCGTCCATTTCTTCTGACTGAAGCATAGTCTTTACTTTTGAAAGATCCATATTGAGCTTCATTGTAGCTTCTTCACCTTTTTTAGAAGCTAATGAGTCGACTGTTCCGTCATATGCAATTGTCAAAGGAGCTGTTTCATCAGCTACTTCAACGCTGCCTTTAAATTCACCTGTTGTCTTAAACGTATCTCCCATTGACTTAGAATAGTCCATATATTTTTTTAGAAGATCGAATGTAACGTCATTTTCCTTGGCTACATTATTTACATCAATAACAATTGCTGTTTTTTCAGCGTCATCCCAACCGAGCATGAGATCCAAAGTGTCGGCTACGGTTCTGATTGATATGAGATTTTCATCGACAACAGCTGAATCCAAAGCAACCTGTTTTCCGTCAACAGTCAATGTTGCCTTGCCGTCTTTTACAGAACACTCAACTCCGAAAAGTGATTTGATGTTTTCAGCTTTTACATAAGTCGCACCGTCTGCAAGCACAGCTGGGTCTTTTGCCATAACTCCGTTTACCTGGATTTTTGCGGTTTCATATTCAGGCGTCTCGTCTGCGGCAAACACAGGTATACATACGGAAAGAGACATTACTGCAGAAAGTGAAATTGCACATAATTTTTTACTGAATTTCATTTAAAATCCTCCTTTAAATTTAAGTCGGCGGTATATCCGCCCCTATAATAATACCCGTCAGAATCCTATATTTTCGTTTACAAGAACTACTTTTATTCTTTCGGGAATCATTGACATTCTTGTGATAAGTATCTGTCTGCAAATACAGCCGTCGCTTGTGCAGTTACCGCATTTACCTGTTACTTTGCATGGAGTTTGATTTTCGGGAAATCTATGGATGTTTATGGGAGCGGCAACGTTGCGTGCGCGTTCTATGGCGGCTTCCTCCGAATGCATTACCTTATTTATTCCGGCAACGACTATTACCTGTTTCGGGCCGTAGCAAAGAGCGGCAACACGGTTTCCGAGACCGTCGATATTTACAAGCTCTCCGTCGTCAGTCATTGCGTTTGTGCCCATAAGGAATGTGTCGCAAAGCAGAGCCTGTCTTTGTATTTCACGCATTTCTTCTGTAGATTTTGCTTCATCACGATCCATGACGTTATATTTTCCGCAGTCCTTTATTGCTTTTGTCAAGCCGCTGTCGCGTATTGACATAGAACCGCCCCATGATACCGAATCGCCCTCGGGTATAAGACTCAAAATAAGATTATTAGCTTCTTCCATAGTTTGACAGAAATAACCTTTCATATTTCGTTTTTTCAAACCGTCAATAACTCGGTTAGCTACTACTTCCGTTCTGCTGTCGGCTATCATTTTAGCTGTAATAACTTTTTTGTAGTTGTCAATATTCTGCCCCATTACAATCACCCCTTATAAAATTTTATAATATTTTGAACTTTAGACGACATTGACCTTATAACCATATCTGCCAAAGCAACAGCGCACATTGCTTCTATTACAACTATTGCCCTGGGCACGATAATAGGGTCATGCCGTCCTTTTATTTCTATTTCGGTATTTATACCGTCTTTTGTAACGGTATTCTGCTTAATTGATATAGAGGGAGTCGGCTTAAAAGCCGCTCTTAATATAATATCGCTTCCATCGGAAATTCCGCCGAGAATACCTCCGGAATTATTGGAAGTTTTCACAACTTTACCGTTTTCGGAAATGAAAGGGTCGTTGTTTTTTGAACCTTTCATTGATGAAACTTTAAAGCCGGAGCCGAATTCAATAGCTTTTACCGCTCCTATAGACATTACCGCAGAAGCAAGAACAGCGTCTAATTTATCAAAGACGGGTTCGCCTATACCGGTGGGAACTCCGCTTATTATACATTCGGCAGTACCGCCCGAGCTGTCGCCTTCCGACATACATTTATCCAGATATGCGGCGGCTTTTTCAGCGGCTTTTAAATCCGGCATAACAAGAGGATTATTAAAGCGTTCATCAATATTTATATGTTCTGCAGATACAGGTCCTATTGAAGTTGTATATGCCTTTATATCTATACCGAGTTCGGAAAGGAACTTTTTTGCCACGGCGCCGGCGGCAACTCTGCATAATGTTTCTCTTCCGGAAGAACGTCCGCCGCCTCTGTAGTCTCTGAAACCGTATTTACAGTCAAAACCATAGTCGGCATGACCCGGTCTGTATTTATCGGCTATATTACCGTAGTCGGCAGAATGATGGTCTGCATTGTATACAATTATCGTTATAGGAGTACCTGTTGTTTTTCCTTCAAATATTCCGGAAAGAATAGAAGCTTTATCGCTTTCCTGTCTTTTTGTTCCGTATGGATTAGAACCGGGTTTTCGCCTGTCAAGCTCTTTTTGTATATCATCATCGCAAAGGCTGATTCCGGCAGGACAGCCGTCTATTGTTACTCCAAGAGCCGTTCCGTGGGATTCACCCCAAGTCGTTATTTTAAAATTTGTACCGAAAGATGACCCTGCCACAAAAAACACTCCTGACTGTTATTTTAATTTTTTAATTATATCATAAATACAGACTGATTTATATAAGTTTTTGTAAAAAATATTTTCCGTTTGATGTGATAAAGTTCATATTTTGTTCAAGCATATTTTTATTGGTTTTATATATTCAAAGAAAGACAAAGTCATAAATAAGAAATATAGTTCGGTATTTCATATAATTACTATTTACAAGAATATATGTTTTTATTATAATATCTTATATAGAACATATTTTCTAAATTATACGAGGAGCGGGTGTTATAAATGGTTCGTAAAAAAGAAAAGATATATATAGATATGACTATGCTTTGTTCCAAAAACGGCACTATAAGTCCTATTGCATTCGCATGGAAAGACGGAACTATGTATCATATAGAAAATGTGTTGGAAAGACAAATATGGAGAACAGACGACAAAGGCAGGAATATATACAGATTTAAGTGTAAAGTCAAAGGCAGGATAAAATATTTATTCAATGACGACGGTAAATGGTATGTAGAGGTATAGTATGCCAAGGAGATGTATTTGATATGTCCGATACAAAAATATACGCATGTATAGATCTGAAAAGCTTTTTTGCTTCCGTGGAATGTGTGGAGAGAGGCCTGGATCCATTAAAAACAAATCTTGTCGTTGCCGATAAAGCAAGAGGAAACGGAGCAATTTGTCTTGCGGTCAGTCCTGCGCTTAAAGCTCTTGGCGTAAGAAACAGATGCCGTATATATGAAATACCGAAAGATATTGAATATATAACGGCTTTACCGAGAATGAAACTGTATATCGAATATTCTGCGAATGTTTATGAAACGTATTTAAAATATATAAGCAAAGACGATATACATGTATATTCTATAGACGAGTGTTTTTTAGATTTGACGCCTTATTTGAATCTATATGAAAAGACGGCCAAGGAGCTTGTGTTAATGCTTATAAAAGCTGTTTTTGATTCTACGGGGATTACGGCAAGCGCAGGATACGGAACAAATATGTTCCTTGCTAAAATAGCGTTGGATATAACGGCGAAACATACGGAAGACAATATAGGATATTTGGATGAAAAAGAATTTAGACGTACAATTTGGCGTCACAGACCTATAACAGATATATGGAACGTAGGTAAGGGCACAGCGCACAGATTGGAAAAATACGGAGTATATGATTTATACGGCGTAACAAAATTACCGGAGAAAATATTATATAAAGAGTTTGGAACAAATGCCGAATTTTTAATAGACCATGCAAACGGGTATGAACCGTGCACCATAAAAGAAATACATGAATATACGGCTAAAACAGCTTCTCTGTCAAACAGTCAAATATTTTTCGAGGACTATAATTTTAAAGATGCTTTTGTATGCGTTAAAGAAATGATAGATTTATTGTCATTGGAACTTATAGATAAAAATCTGGTTACAGACTCGATTTCGCTGACCGTAAACTACTCTAAAAATATACATAGTTCTACGGGAGGCACAAGAAAACTTTCCGATTATATAAATTGTTACACTTCCCTTGTAAAAGCGTTTAAGGAACTATATGAAGATACAACGCTGAAAGAATACCCTATAAGGCAGGTAAGCGTTTCGGTAAATAATATTACGGAGGAAGAATTTATTCAGATAAGTTTATTTGAGGACAATAAGCTCAATGAAAAAGAACGCAAGGCACAGGAAGCGATAATAAAGATAAAAAATAAATATGGTAAAAATTCTGTTGTAAGGGGTATCAGTTTGGAAGAAAAGGCAACAGGCTGCCAAAGAAATAAAATGATAGGAGGCCATAACGGTGGGTAACAGAGCAGTTCAGTTTTCACCTTTTGCCGCATTAAAAGGGTATTACAGCTGTATAAAAGAAAAGGAAAAAATCAAAGAACCAAGACGGATTATTTCGGAAGAGGACTCTGAAATTTTGTCAAAAAAACTTAATTATGTAGAGAGGGGCAACATAATTAAAGTTGTATACTACAATATAGACCATTATGAAGAAGTTGAAGGCACTGTCAGTGATATTGATTATGATTTTCATCAGCTTACAATAATAAAAACAGTTATTAATTTTGAAGATATTTATCGGATAGCGGGAAATGATATTTTTGACGGATTTTATGGATGAAAGTTGAATATCAGTATATTAAACAAACAAGAAATGTATAAATTATGCTTTACACAGTAAATCACTGTATCAAAATTCGTTAAAGTCTGGTAAAATAATCGGTATATGACGAGGTGGTTTATAATGATAGAAAGTTCGCAGAATAAAATTATAAAGGAAATAAAGTCTCTTTCCGAAAAGAAATACAGGGACAGGACAAATACTTTCATAGCCGACGGTCTTAGATTTGTATCGGAGATTCCGGAAAGTATGAAAGTTGAAAAAATGATATTTTCAGATGGATTTGCCGCAAAAAACGACATATCAAGATATATGAAACGTTGCGAGTGTTATGTAGTGAGCAATAGGCTTTTTAAAGAAATAAGCGAAACGGAAAATCCTCAGGGAATAATGGCAGTATGCCAAAAAATAAATTTTGACGCAGAAGAAATAATAAAAGACGGCGGTTTTTATATAATTGCAGAAGAAATGAACGACCCGGGAAATCTCGGAACAGTCATAAGAACGGCATATGCGGCAGGGGCAGACGGAATAGTATTGTCAAAAGGCAGCGTTGACCTTTATAACCCAAAGGTTCTGCGCTCTACAATGGGAGCAGTATTTAAAATACCTATTATACAAAATGCAGACCTTGAATATATTACGTCTGTTATGAAAAGCAAAAATATAAATGTTTATGCGGCTCATTTAAAAGGAAATACATATCATTATGATTTAGATTTAAAAGGCGGATGCGCATTTATGCTAGGAAATGAGGCAAGAGGTCTTTCCGATAAAGCTGCAAAAATGTGTGATAGGCTTGTAAAGATACCTATGCCCGGAGGAGCCGAATCTTTGAATGCTTCCGTAGCGGCGGCAGTACTTATATATGAAG
>URLB01000014.1 GCA_900548595.1 uncultured Eubacteriales bacterium | reverse complement strand
ATCACGACTGTGGCTGCCATGACCATGAACATCATCACGACTGTGGCTGCCATGACCATGAACATCATCACGACTGTGGCTGCCATGAGCACTGATTTGCGTGTACAGAAAGGATATAAACTGAAATAAAATGACATATCTAATAATATCAATAGTAATACTTATAATTTTTTCCGCTTTTTTCTCGGCAACGGAAACTGCATTTTCTACTTATAATAAAATAAAGATGAAAAATGAGGCTTCATCGGGAAACAAAAGAGCTCAAACCGTTCTTTATCTTTCAGAGGATTATGACCGTTTGCTTTCGACAATACTTATCGGAAACAATATAGTAAATATCGCCTCTACAACATTATCGACTATACTGTTTACACAGTTATTCGGCGGAGCAAAAGGTCCTACTCTGTCTACGGTTGTCATGACTGTTCTCGTGCTTATTTTCGGCGAAATATCACCCAAAAGCATTGCCAAGGATATGCCCGAAAGTTTTGCAATGGCGGTAGCTCCTTTTCTGAAAATTATATATATTATTTTGAAACCGCTTAACTCTTTGTTTACGCTGTGGAAAAAATTACTTACAAAAATAATAAAGATTAAAAATCCCGATATTATTACGGAGGAAGAAGTTCTTACCATAGTTGAGGAAGCCACTCACGACGGAACTTTTAACGAGCATGAAAGCGACCTTATACGTAACGCCATAGAATTTGACGACCTTGAGGTAAGCGAAATATGTACGCCGAGAACCGGCATAGTAGCTGTCAAGGATACTGCCGAAGTCGACGAAGTTACGTCTGTATTCAATGAATGTGGATTTTCACGTCTTCCTGTTTATAAAAAGAGTATAGACAACATAATAGGTTTTATTAATCAGAAAGATTACTACAGATATGTTGTTGAAGGTCAAAAATCAATGAGCGATATAATAAAACCTATGCCTTTGATTCCGCCGACAACAAATATCTCAAAACTTATGCGCAATCTCCAGCAGCAGCATACGCAGATAGCGCTTATAATCGACGAATACGGCGGAACCTTCGGTATAATAACGCTTGAAGATATTCTTGAAGAACTTGTCGGAGAAATATGGGATGAACATGATAATGAAATTCCCGAAATTATACGCAGCAATGATGACGAATACATTGTTCTGGGAACAGCTAATCTAAACGATGTATTTGAATATTTTAATAAAGAATGTGATTCCGATTTTGTTTCGCTCAACGGCTGGCTTTCGGAAAAACTTGAGCGTATACCTTGCGTAAACGATACCGTAACTTATGATAATCTTGTATTTACGGTTTTAAAGGCTAACATGCGACGCGCCATAGAAGTAAAAATAGTTAAGCTTTCTGAAGCAGAAGAAAAAACGGAATAACAAAAAGGACGTCTTGCTACCCAGACGTCCTTTTTTTGTTATCGGCATAGAAAATATGTTACAGCTATTACAAATACCTATCGACATATTGCCAAAGATGTTCTTTTATTTCAGTATGTTTTTTCTTTATGGCAATATTTCTTACTTTTATTCTTTTCTTTATCATATCTGTTTTATCATTCAGACCTTTTTTGAAATGCTTTAAATTTACCTTTTTATTTAAATGCGTTTTCCCTTTTATAATTATTGCTTTAGGTTTTTCAATACCCTTGTCAATAAAACCGTTTGTAACGGTTTCTCTGAATTTCTTTACTTTTATAAGCGATTCGCAGAAGCCTGCTATTCCGTTCAATATATCGTCTGTAAAAGTTGTTTCTCTTGAATAATCGGGATCTCTGTATTTTTCTATTACCTTGCCGTATCGTTCATAGGCTTTTTTCACGCTTTCTTCCCACGGAATATATATTTCATTCATGGCATTTTCACCTATTTCATGTGCGAGACTGATATTGAGCAACAATTCTTCTACAGCTTCTGCCATAGATTCCGCATTTTCATCTATGAAATATCCGTTACGCCTATCTGTTATACCCTCTGCGGCGCAGCTTCCTTTTATCAATACGCTTCCCAGTCCACATGCGGCGGCTTCTCTGACTACTATACCGTTTGTATCGTAGGATGTCGGGAACAAAAACATATCCGCCATTGTATAATATGCCCTCAGCTCTTCTCTGTCTTGGATAGCTCCGGCAAATATACATTCTTCTGCAAGTCCCAGCTCTTCGGAATAATTTTTAATGTCTACGGCGTCGCTTCCGTCTCCTACAAATACCATGTGAAATTTATATCCGGCATTTTTTATAATCTTCATGGCGTCAAGCGTTATTTTAAATCCCTTATACCACATAAATCTTCCTACAAAGAGGAAAACAGGAATTTCATCGTCTATTCCGAGTTTTTCTTTTATTGAAGCGGCATATACAGGGTCAGCCTTTCCCTTTGGAAAGTCTACTCCGTTTTCCATAACTATATAGTCCCCTTTGTATCCCAACGAGCGCAGATTTTCCCCTGCTCCGTTGCTGACAACCCAAACCTCGTCGCATGCCTCTATATTTTTAACAATTGCCTTTATAGACGCCTCCTGTAAAAGATTTGATTTCAAAGCCTTTCTTATGTCTATGTCAAATTTTGTATGATATGTAAAAACTATAGGTACATTTACAGCTTCTCTCAGAGTCCTTGCAAGTACGGTTGACATGGCAGGACAATGCGTATGTATAATATCTATATTTTTGTTTTGTATTTCCCTTATAGCGGATGTCTCAAAGGGATATCCTGCCCTATAACCTATTATACTTGTAGTGTCAAAACTTTTATATCTTACAACCTCAAAATCATAGTTATCCGTAACATCGGGATACTGAGGCGTTGCAACAACGGCATTACCGAGTTCCTTTTGTATTACCGACGCATAATTGAACACAGTATTCGCAACTCCGTCTATTGTCGGCGGGAATGAATCGTTTAACAGGCATACGTTAAGTTTTTCAGCCATTTTTCTTTCTCCGTTTCAAAAAGTTTATATTTTTGTCTTATTGTAACATTAAAATATGAATAAAACGTTAATCAAAATGAACATTTAATTAAAATTTTTCAAAGTCTTCAATATTTAAACACAAATCGGAATACTTATCCGTATCCGTTATTTACGGAAACAGCAGCCGATGTTCTTTTTCGGCTGCTGTTTAATTTACTTATTTTTATTTTTTTCCCAGAGTATTGCCAGACCTCTGAGCATTAAGTCAGGGTCGTATTCCATCTCATGCTTACAGTGAGGTACGATTACACATCCGACTCCTCCTGTCGCTATTATTTTGGTTTCATATCCGAGTTCTTCGAAAATCCTGTCAGCAATACCGTCCATCATGGCGGCATTTCCGTATACTATTCCGCTTTTCATAGACTGATCGGTATTTTTTGCTATTATATTATCGGGAGCTTCCAGTTTAATCCTGGGAAGTTTAGCACATCGTCTTGACAATGCATTCATGGAAATGCATACGCCCGGAGCTATTATACTTCCTACATATCGACCGTCTTTGTCTATTATCGAACATGTTGAAGCCGTTCCCATATCGAATATTATAAGTGGAGGCTCAAACTTTTCTAAAGCCGCTACGGCGTCAACGAGCATGTCCTCTCCTACTTTTTCGGGGTTATCCATAAGCACCTCAATGCCTATATCTACGTTTTTGCCTACAGTCAGCACTTCGCCGCCCGTTAAATTTCTTATTGCTTTCTCCGCGCGTTCGGTTACAAACGGTACAACAGATGATATTATACCGCCCTCCGGTTTAGGAGAATTATGGAGTTTCATAATAAAATCTATCTGAGAGGCTATTTCGTCGGCGGAGTTTTTTTCATCGGTTTTCATTCTTCCCGTAAAAAGGACTTTACCGTTTTCTATTCCGCCTATAACAATATTAGTGTTTCCGATATCCAATGTAAGTATCATTTATTTTTCTCCCCCAACGCGATAATTGCGTTCAGTATTTCGTCTGCTGCTTCATATTTTGTCATAATAGGATAGGCTACCGCGTCGTTTTCGGTTATTATCGTTATAACATTCGTATCTGTTCCGAATCCAGCTCCGTCTTTTTTTATACTGTTTGCTATAATCATATCGGCATTTTTCTTATGAAGTTTTTTTACGGAGTTTTCCATTAGATTTTCCGTTTCCATAGAAAATCCGCAAAGAATCTGACCTTCTTTTTTATGCTCGCCGAGGTACTGAAGTATATCCTTTGTTCTCTCCAGTTCTATAACGTTCATTCCCGATTCTTTCTTTATTTTTTCGCCGCTTACCTTTGCAGGTCTGTAGTCTGCAACTGCGGCTGCTTTTATTACTATATCCGCCGTTTTGTATTCCGAAGTTACGGCGTTAAACATATCTTCTGCGCTTTTGATATTTACAACTTTTACTCCCGACGGAGGATTTAAGGAGACAGGTCCGCTTACAAGAGTAACGTCCGCTCCTCTCAGCGCCGCTCTTTCCGCAATAGCGTATCCCATTTTACCTGTCGAATGGTTTGTAATAAATCTTACAGGGTCAATAGCCTCCTGAGTAGGTCCTGCGGTAACTATAAGCTTTTTGCCTTCCATATCCTTTTTAGCAACGCCTCTTACAATATAATCTACTATAGTATTTACGTCTGCCAGTTTTCCCTCGCCGATGTCTCCGCATGCAAGCCGTCCGCTTGAGGGAGATACAAATTCGTAACCCAAGCTTTTAAGAGTAGCTATATTTTTCTGAACTATCGGATTTCTATACATATGAGTATTCATAGCAGGAGCTATAATTCTTTTACAATCTGCCGCCATTATCGTTGTGCTTAACATATCGTCGGCAATACCGTTGGCAATTTTTCCTATTATATTTGCCGATGCGGGAGCAACTATAAATATGTCCGCCTTTCTTGCAAGAGATATATGTTTTACATCAAACTCAAAATTCCTGTCAAATGTATCTACTATACATTTGTTGCTTGTAAGCGTTTCAAATGTAATTGGATTTATAAAATTGCAAGCGTTTTCAGTCATCAGCACATGTACGTCCGCATTCATTTTAACAAGCGTACTCGCCACATCCGCCATTTTATAGGCGGCTATACTTCCCGTAACGCCGATAACAACCGTTTTGCCTTTCAGCATTTTATTTTCCTCCTGTGTTGTAAAAAATCCGTCAACAATCGAACTTATGCTTTTTTAAACATTGTTTACGATATACGTTATAATCTGAATTATTGTTAAACAAGGAAATTATACCGAATTATAAAAAGAAAAGATAAAAGAGACTGTCCTCATATCAACAGCTGAAAAAGGCTCGGCCTACCCGTTAAATAAGGCTGCCGTATTGTGCGGAAATTTACTTCAAAAGTCACACGCCTTTGGCTGTATGCTTCTCATTTTCTATGAGTATAAAAGGTATAGTTTCCTTAAGAATACTATCCAACACGCAGTATAACAAATTTATTTTATGTTGTAAACACAGATAAAAAAATTTCGTCAATGTCTATATAATTTCTTTAACTTTTTTGTAAAAAAATAGGATTTAAAAATTTATTTAAATCCCATTTCATTCGTCATATTTTATATAATTCTTGGATTAATATAGACTCCCCTATTTTCAAACTCATGTCTTCTTGCCATATATATTTTAGCGACAGCATTATCCGGCTCTCCCGATGATTTTCCCCTTACGGTTATTATCCATCGGTATTCGTCTTTTATTTTGGATATATACTGCGGAACAGGACCCAAGACGTCTACTTCATAGGACTTTAAATCATCTGCAAGCGCATGTGAACATTCGATAACCGCCTTTTCATCAAGTCCGTTTAGTTCCATGACCGCAAACCTTGTACATGGCGGATAACCCATCTGTTTTCTGAATATAAGCTCTTCCCTGTAGAAACCGTCGCCGTCCCCTTTCACGGCATACTGTATTGCGGAATTATCCGGTTCATAGGTCTGAACAATAACCTTTCCGTCGACATTTCCTCTTCCGGCTCTGCCTGCCACCTGAGTTATCAGCTGAAACGTTTTTTCGGCTCCGTCATAATCCCCTGTGTTAATAGATAGGTCTGCGGCAAGTATTCCGACTACGGAAACATTGGGAAAATCATGTCCTTTTGCTATCATCTGCGTTCCTACAAGTATATCCGCCTCACCTGTTGCAAATTTATTAAGGATTTCCGTATATCCGTTTTTTCCACTTACGGTATCCGTATCCATTCTTATTGTTCTCGCCTTCGGAAAAAGTTTTTTAATTTCTTCCTCAACCTTCTGCGTTCCCCCTCCGAAATAGCGTATCCTTTTTGAACCGCATACGGGACATTCAGCAGGTCTGTCAATTGTTTTACCACAGTAATGACATACCAGCTTTCCGTTTGAAGAATGGTATTTATATGAAACGTCGCAGTGTTCGCACTTCATGACATATCCGCAGCTTCTGCATGATACGAATGTAGAGTATCCTCTTCTGTTCATAAAAAGCATTACCTGCGTTTTGCTGTCAAGGGCTGTTTTAACGGCTGAATACAGAGAGCGGCTAAACATGCTTCTGTTGCCTTCTTCCAGTTCTTTTCTCATGTCTGAGATTTCCATAACAGGCTCTTTGCTTCCGTCCCTAGCTCTTTTTTTTAGGCTTGTATATCTTATTTCTCCTTTTTCCGCTCTGTAATAACTTCTTACGGAAGGCGTTGCGGTTCCCATAACAAGAGAAGCCCCTGTTATTTTGCAGAGCATTTCCGCTGTTTCAACAGCGTCATAGGCAGGCGCCGTTTCCGATATATAACTCTTTTCATGTTCTTCGTCAACAATAACAATTCCGAGGTTTGAAAACGGCATAAACAACGCCGATCTGGGGCCTATAACAATAGATACGTCTCCGTCCTGCGCCCTCTTCCAGCAATTGAATCTTTCTCTGTAATTCATTTTGCTGTGGCTTACAGCAGCCATATCTCCGAATCTGCTCATAAATCTGCCCGTCATTTGAGGCGTCAGCGATATTTCCGGAACAAGTACTATCGCCTGTTTCCCTTCTGAAATTACCTTTTCTATTATTCTTATATATATTTCCGTTTTTCCGCTTCCCGTAATACCATGGATAATAACCGGTCTTCTCGCTCCGTTTATCTCATCTTCCCATTCTCTGATAACCGCGCATTGCTCATCATTCAACATTACACGGCTGCTGTTTTCTCTTAGTACGGAACTATAAGTTTTCGCAAGAGTTTTTTTCGTATAAATCTCTATGCATCCGACATTTTTCAGCGCTTTTATGGCATACTCCGAACCCGATATACATTTTTTCAGTTCCGATAAAGGAGTTTCTCCGTTTTTATTTATAAAGTCTATAACGGCTGCCTGTCTTTCTTTCCTTTTATCTCCGTCATATCGTCCTATAAACTCGTTAAATTTATCCGAGGGTCGTACATATTTTACGCCGACATAATAATCTGTTTTGTCCTTTATCCCTCCGGGAATAATTGTCTGCAAACATTTTGAAAGCGTTGCAAAATAACGTTTGCTCATCCATTTTGCCAGTTTCAGCATATCTTCTGAAAACACAGGGAATTCGTCGGGCAATTGTTCAATGTATTTTATTTTTTCCTTCGGAACGAGGCTATCCTCGGAAACTCCGACAATATATCCCTCGCTTAAGTTTTTTCCTTTTCCGAAAGGAACCCTTACCCTCATTCCGATTTTTACTTGTCCGCACATATTTTCGGGAACAGCATAATCAAAAACCCTATCTATATCCGCATGAGATATGCTTAGTATTACCTGAGCAAACATAAAAACACCTCAATATCAAAAAGGCGTGCCAAAACCGATAAGGCACGCCGAAACATTTTTAAAATTATTCTTCGCTTCCGTAGTTGTCAAGGCTTATTTCGGAAAGTTCCTGATGTTCCTGTTCCTCTCTTGCTCTTGCCTCTTCTTCGTCAGGATTATGCGCAAAAATCTTTATTTTTGAATCATAAAGTTCATTAACCGCAATAGATACGGGTTTATCAACCTTTATATTGCTTATAAGCGGTTCGCTGCCATCGACAATCTGTCTTGCTCTTTTAGCCGCCGCTATTATTATTGTATATCTGCTCAACATAGAGTTATCAAGGTCTTCCTGTCCGCTTAATACGTCAAGAAGTTCTGTGTATGAAGGATGGATCATTTACAAACATCTCCTTTAAATTTGTTTTTTAATTCCGGGTTTCGGTTGCATTTCATTCTTTCGGCCTTAACGATACAGTCTATGTCATTTACAGCCTCTTTTACCGTATCGTTTATAACAAGATAATCATAGTCGGGAAGATACTCCAATTCCTCTTCCGCGCGTTTAATACGTTTATCTATAGTTTCCTTATCTTCTGTACCGCGGTTTTCAAGACGGTTTCTCAGTTCCGTCAATGTAGGCGGCATTGTAAATATAAGAACCGCGTCGTTATATTTCTTCTTAACCTGAAGCGCGCCCTGCACCTCTATTTCAAGTATTATATTTTTTCCGTTCTCAAGCTGTTCCTCAACATACTTCTTCGGTGTTCCGTAGTAGTTATCACAAAACTTTGCATGCTCCAGCAATTCTCCGTTTTCAATCATCTTTTCAAAACTTTCTACCGTATTGAAAAAATAATGTACTCCGTCCTTTTCATTAGGTCTTGGACTCCTTGTGGTAGCCGATATGGATACAGAGTAACCCAAGTCGGAAACAAGCCTTTCTACAATAGTTCCTTTTCCCGAACCGGAAGGGCCGGAAATAATAAGCAAAACCCCTTTTCCCATAATTAATGCTCCTATTCATCTTCCGTATCTTTAAAATTCTGAAGTCTCATGAGTATAGTATCGGTCATAAGCGCAGACAAAACAACATGTCCGCTGTCGCATATAATGACCGCCCTTGTCTTTCTTCCGCAGGTTGCGTCTATTATATTGCCTTCTGCTTTGGCTTCCTGGACAAGCCTTTTAACCGGCGCCGCCTCCGGCGATACAATGGCTATTATGCGTCCCGACGCAACAATATTGCCATATCCGATATTAATAAAACCTGAATTTCTCATTTAGAGACTCCTTATTCTATGTTCTGTATCTGTTCGCGGATTTTTTCTATCTCGCTCTTTAGGTCTATCGTTGTTTGAGTAATCTTTATGTCATTGGATTTAGAAGCTATGGTGTTTGCCTCCCTATTCATCTCCTGTATAAGGAAATCAAGCTTTCTGCCTATAGGCTCGTTCTTTTTAAATATATCCCTCAACTGGCTTATATGACTTGTAAGCCTTGTTATCTCCTCGTCTATACATGCCCTGTCTGCAAATACGGTAACCTCTGTAAGTATTCGCTGTTCATCAAAGCTTGTATCTCCCAGAAGTTCGGCAAGCCTTGCTTCCAGCCTGTTTCTGTAGTCTTCTGCAACCAAAGGAGCTCTTTCCCTTATTTCTTTAACATAGTTTTCTATTATTGCGGCTTTATTAAGTATGTCTTCTTTCAGCGCTTCTCCTTCAACCTCTCGCATAGATATAAAATTATCCAGCGCTCCTTCCAGTGCAGGCAATAGTATATTCCATATTGCGTCTTCATCATCCTGTACTTTTTCAACAGTTATAACATCGGGAAATTTTGCAACGAGGTCAAGCGTGTCAACACATGTAAGACCATACTTTGTACGGAGGTAATTAAGCTTTTCGCAGTAAGCCGACGCAAGGGCGTCATTTACCTTTATATTAACGTCGTCGTCTGCAAACGATTCAAAATTAATATATACGTCCGTCTTTCCCCTCATTATTTTTTTCATAAGTGTTTTTCTTATTTTATCTTCCAAATAATTCATAGTTCTCGGAAGACGTATAGAAATATCGTTATATCTGTGGTTAACGGATTTTATCTCCACGCTGAATTTTCGTCCTTCAGCCTCGTTTTCACATCGTCCGTACCCGGTCATACTTTTAACCATAGCTGTTCACCCTTATATAATAACATAATAGACCTACTTTTACTAACTTAATATTATATTAAAAACAGGTCTTACAGTCAAGCTGTTATTGATATTCTACATTTTTACCCATTGGGACTTAAAGGCAACAACTTCGTCAATTTCCTATACTTTGATTAAAACAAAAAATGGTAAAAACTAAAACTGGAGTGTTTTTATTCTTTTCTATTTAATAGTTTATTTACTCTTTCAATCGGAAAAACGTCTTTAATATCAATAATTTCAAATATATTTAACGGTAATTCCTTTTCCTCAATCAACGCAAGATAGTCATTAACGGCTCTACGGTCAATTCTGATTTTCCCATGTCCGGCCCAATGACGGTTACTCTCTTTCTTTTTCAATCCGGAAATCCAATATTCGTCTCCGTTCTCAATATCTAAATAGTTTGAATAGTTGCCGATACTTTTCTGAAAAGCATGATCATTAAAATAAATTGTTTTCTTAGTTTTTGAAGTTTTTACATACCCAATCCATGCCGGACCGTCGTCTGAATACCCTGTTTTCAGTTCAATATACATTAGCTCTCTAATCATTTTATCACCTTCATATTCCGTTTTTGGATTGCTCATAATTTATAAGCATTTCTCATTTCGCTGTTTTTACGAAATGAAAGTTTTTAAATTAATTAAATGACAAAAATAATGTTAATATTATTGTATATATGTCAAATAAGGAAACATCATTTTATGCTACGATGTTAATTTTATGTATCAAGTTCGCAGAAATACATTTTATTATTATCATTGTCATAGACAGCTACGGTAAAGTTAAACGAATATCGATCCAAAATTTCTTTATCTTTATCAGCTTGCCTGTCTTTAAAAAAATAATATCCGTTTTCTATTTTCGGTATCATACGGTTCCCGTCTTCATCAGTAAGATATGGACCTATGCTTTCATTTTCATTGGATATGCCATAGACAAGCGTTTCAACAGTTTCATCAAACGGCAATTTATTCCAATTTGCATTATTCTCTATTTTATCGAAAACTTCATCATTATCGAACTCAAATATAACGCATTTTGTACCATCGCCGTTTCCGCTGTGCGTATCATTGTCGTAAACGATACCTCCGTCTGATATATCAATTCCTATTTCTTCTGATATTTTATCTTTCTCATTGCCTGTTCCACACGCCGTTAATGTAAAAATCAATACCGACATAACCGCAATAATTATTTTTTTCATATAATTCCTCCTTCTGTTTTTTGACTTTATAAATAATAGCAAGTAAACCTTAAATTTTATTTATCTTATTACTTAATAAATTCTTATATTTTTATTGCAGCATAAGCCATCGTATTTTGTGATATACTTACGCTTTAGTTATATTTGCATATATGTCTCATCTATTACAAAAGTATTTAAATTATGTTATCTATAATTTCACTATTTTTACAATAATTATACATTTAATTTTTTTTATAAAATCATCTGTCAAAAAGCTGAAAAATACTGACAAACCCATGTATTAGCGTTATAATATATCATCAACTGACAAAATCTATCATATTCAAATTCAGAGTCTGTGTGTTATAATAATTATGTAAATTTATCTTTGATTATGTCAACTTTTCGGTTTAATTATAACGCAATTTAAAATAATATAAGTCTTTTAATATAAAATTTGTATTTATATCTGTTTTTTGGAAACTTTTTCTTACATTTTTGTGTCTATAAATTAGTATAAATAAAAGGACGTATATAACAATGGTATTCAGCAGCTTACAATTTATTTTTATATTTATTCCGATATTTTTTATTTGTTATTATTCCGCTCCGAGGACATTTAGAAACGCCGTACTTCTCTTAGGAAGCCTGTGTTTTTATTTTATCGGAACGATAAATAATCCGGAGCATTTCATAATTTTTATAATAAGCATGCTTGTCGATTTTGTAGCCGCACTGTGTATTGAAAAATATCCGAAATTTAAGAGAATGTTTCTTTTAATCGGAATTATATTTCATTTGATAAGTCTGTTTACATTTAAGTATATGGGCTTTGTTTTGGGAGAAATAGAAAAATATAACGCCGCATTTACTTTTACAAAAAATATTGTTCTTCCGATAGGTATATCTTTCTATACATTTCAGGGGATATCTTATATTACGGACGTATACAGGGGAAAAGTAACCGCGGAAAAAAGTTTACTGAGATACACAGTTTATATCTCCATGTTCGAGCAGCTTATCGCGGGCCCCATCGTAACATATGACCGTGTAAAAGATAAACTGTATCGCAGAAGAATAACAAAGTCTATGATTATTGACGGAATATGTACATTTATATTCGGTCTCGGATTAAAAGTTCTTCTTGCCAATCCGATAGGAAAGCTGTGGTCTCAGACATGTGCAATCGGTTTTGAAAGTATTTCAACTCCTCTTGCATGGATGGCTGTATTTGCATTTTCTTTCCAAATATATTTCGATTTCTGGGGATATTCCCTTATGGCTATCGGTTTGGGAAAGATGCTCGGATTTAAACTGCCGCAAAATTTTAAACACCCGTATTTAAGTTTAACAATGACGGAATTCTGGCAGAGATGGCATATAACTCTCGGTTCGTGGTTTAGGGAATACGTTTATATACCGTTGGGAGGAAATAGAAAAGGCACGCTTTGTACAATAAGGAATCTTTTCATCGTATGGCTTCTGACAGGTATATGGCATGGCGCAGGATATAACTTTTTACTTTGGGGACTTGTCCTGTTCATAATTATACTTACGGAAAAATTATTTACCGGAAAATTTTTAAGAGAAAGACCTGTTATAGGTCATTTGTATATGCTTCTGCTTATACCGATTACATGGGCAATATTTGCTATAGATGATATAGGTCAATTAGGTATTTTTTTCACCAGACTGTTTCCCTTCTTCGGACAGGGAGTATGGTCGGTATTCAAACACGACTATTTAAAATATCTCGGAATGTACTATCCGTTCTTTATTGCCGGATTTTTATTATCAACAAAACTGCCGTACAATTTATTAAGAAAAATAAAGCAGCGAAAAGTTATATACATATTGATTGTTATAATCTTTATTGCAAGCGTTTACTGTATGTATCGCGGATTTGACGATCCGTTTCTGTATTTTAGATTTTAGGAGATAAAAAAATGAAAAAATCAAATATAATTACATTACTTTTTCTTTGCATTTCTATAATTGCCGTCATGCTTTTTATGAAATTTAAAAATGCAGAGCCTGTAGACAATAATAATACCGAAATTTCTCAGGAAGTTTCATCAGCCGAGGACTCCGACAATGATAAAACCGAAGAAAATAATATGGATTTATCTGAAAACAACGACTCATCAAACGAGACAAACAGTGAGACAAATTCCGAAAACTCATCCGATAACGAAGTTGTTACGCCTCCGCCGACTGAACCCGAGAAACCATCAGAACCTGCAAACGTTTCAATGGATGACGCTTTATTTATAGGAGATTCGAGAACAGTCGGATTAATGGAATATTCTAATATTCAGGGCGCCGACTTTTTCTGTAATGTCGGAATGAGCGTATTCAACATACAAAAAGAAACCGTTTCCATTCCCGATTTAGGTAAAGTATCAATCAGCCAATTGCTGGATTCCAAAGATTATAATAAAATCTATGTAATGCTCGGTGTAAACGAAATGGGTTATAAATTTGAAAAAATCGTTGATAAATACAGTGAGCTGATTAATTTCATTGAGGATAAAGAGCCGGAAGCATCCGTCATTATTCTTGCCAACCTTCATGTAACAAAAAGCCGTTCCGATACAGACGATACTTTCAACAACGCATCAATAAACAGATTAAACGAAGCAATATCAAAATTCGCAAATAACGATAACGTATTTTATCTGGATTCCAATATTTTGTTTGATGACGCAGACGGTGCGTTATCTGCCGACAAGTCAGCCGACAACGCTCATCTTTATGCAAAGTATTACGAAGAGTGGGGAAATTGGATAATAAATCATACGGCTGCTTTAATAGGCGATAACTGATTTTAGCATTTTAAATATATCGGGAGTTGAATGAATTGGAAATAATTGTTGACGCAGATGCCTGTCCGGTAAAAGAAATAATAATAACCGAAGCGAAAAAATATAGCGTCCCCGTTACAATGGTAACGGACACAAGCCATATATTAGATTTTGAGTATTGTAATATAATAACCGTCGACAAAGGCCATGATTCTGCCGATATTGCAATAGCCAACCTTGTCCGTAAAGGGGATATAGCGGTAACTCAGGATTACGGTCTGGCATGTATGCTCATAGCAAAAGGAGGATATGTTTTAAATCAAAACGGATTTATTTATACAGATGAAAATATAGACTCACTCCTTATGCGCCGTCATATATCTGCCAAGCAAAGACGAGGCGGAAAAAGAAGCGGTCATATAAAGCCGCGAACAGCCGAAGATAACGAACGCTTCAGAATTTGTCTGGAAAATCTCATATTAAAACTTATACAGCAATAATAAAACATACAAAAAAAAGGGCAAAATATTGCCCTTTTTTCTATTGGCATTTTTTATTCGATTACCGACATATTCATAAGTTCCATTATATTTTTTTCCTTATTATATATAATATCGGCTGTACATTTCTCACCTGTCTGCGCCTTTATAACAGGTATTTTTTTCACCGTTTTGTCGGTTAAAAGCTCTTTTACAAGTTTGTCTGTCATAGGCACGCCATATCTCTCAAGACTGTTTTTCCAAAGAGTAAACTTACATCCGTTTTTCCATCCTGCGCAATAATATGCTTTGGAATTTTCCAGCACATCTCCTCCGCATATAGGACATTTTCCGAAAGATTTTGCTCTTTGGCTTCTTTTTTTACGTTTTTCTGTATCTTCTATTTGTATGTCAGCCGATTTTTCCGCTGCAAATCCAACAAGATAATAAACATACCTGTTTATACTTGCCATAAATTTCTCCGCCTGCATGTTTCCCTTTGCTATTGAGCCGAGACCCTTTTCCCATTTTCCCGTCGTTACGGGCGATCTCATCTCTTCCGGTACAATTGAGATAAGCTGTTTTCCCTTTATATCGGGAATAAGCGCCTTTCCCTTTCTATGTATATATCCGACCTCGATAAGTCTTTCTATAATAGCAGCCCTGGTAGCGGGAGTACCTAATCCGTATTCTTTCATCTTTTCTTTTAATTGCTCGTCATCGGTATTTTTGCCCGCATTTTCCATGGCTGTCAACAGAGTTGCTTCATTATACGGCAAAGGCGGCTTTGTCTCTTTTTCTATCGTATGAGCTTCTTTAACCATAACGGTATCATCTTTTTTTACATCGGGAAGTATCTGCTCATTATCTTTGACATTTTTATATACCTCTTTGTAAAGTCTTTTCCATCCCTCGTCGGTAACGGTATTTCCCTTTGAAATAAAAAGCTCGTCCTCGCACAAAACCGTTATCTTTGTTGCCGTATATTTATACGGTCTGTTAAAGGCCGCTATGAACCTAATCGCAATAAGTCCGAATACCTTTTTTTCATCAGACGTCAGACTATCCTTTCTATAATAGTTATCCGCAGGAATAATCGCATGATGATCCGTTACCTTTTTGTTATCGACAATCCTTTTTGTAACGGGCAGTTTTTCGCCGTCAATCAAATCCGAAGCATAATCGGCAAAAATTCCCGCGTCTTTCAGTCTTTTAAGAATCACCTTTATTTTAGGTATCATATCGTCGCTCAAATAACGGCTGTCAGTTCTCGGATATGTAATCATTTTTCTTTTTTCATACAAACTCTGCGCTATATCCAGCGTTTTCTTTGCGGAAAATCCATATGTTTTATTGCAGTCTCTTTGTAGTTCGGTCAAATCATAAAGCTGAGGCGGCAATATCTGTTTTTCGGTTTTAACAATTTCTTCAACAGCGGCGTTCTTTCCGTCCACCTTATAGGCTATGGCTTCCGCAGCCGATTTGTCGTCTATTTTAGTATTGTTTTTGCCGTCTGTCCATGTTCCTTTGAAGTCTCCGTAATCCGCAATAACTTCATAATATTTATTCGGTACAAAATTATCTATTTCGTTCTGCCTTTTTACTATCATCGCCAGTGTGGGAGTTTGTACCCGTCCTATGCTCAACAGCGCATTATATTTTATAGTAAACGCCCTCGTGGCGTTTATTCCCACAAGCCAGTCTGCCTCCGAACGGCATTTCGCCGATATATACAGATTATCATATTCTTTTCCGTCTCTGAGATTTGCAAATCCTTCTTTTATGGCGGCGTCTGTCATACTGGAAATCCAGAGCCTTTTAAACGGCTTTTTGCACTTATTATATTCATATATATATCTGAAAATAAGTTCTCCCTCTCGTCCACTGTCCGTAGCACATATAATGCTGTCCGTGTCTTTGGCATTCATCAGTTTTTTAAGTGTATCCAACTGCTTTTTGCTTCCCCTTACGGCTTTTAGTTTCATTTTTTCCGGTATTATAGGCAGACTTCCGGCAGTCCATCTTTTCAGACTTTTATCATAATCGTCAGGCTCGCAAAGCGTAACCAAGTGGCCGACTGCCCAGCTTACAATATAGTTTTCTCCTCCGATAAATCCGTCGCCTTTTTCACCGCATTTCAAAACTGCGGCAATGTCTCTGGCAACCGACGGTTTCTCGGCAATAACAAGGACTTTTCCCATTTTAACCACCTAACATATTACATGCACATCATCATAAAGCCTATCGGATTTCTTCCAATTTTCCTTTAACCCATGCTCCGTAAATTTCTCTTATATCTTCGGTATCTGACTTTCCCATGGATATGTTGCTTACCATTTCCTTAAACTCCGCTTCGTTGTCTCTGTCCAAATATACTATAAACTCAACCTTATCTGTATAAACAGTATCTTTCAGTATATATTCTCCGGTTGTTATTTCATACTGTATCTTTCTCGCCGTAGTATAATCCGTTGTTACGGAACATTCCTTATAGTGCCTTACCTTTGCTATACCGGCTTCCTCTATTCCAAGCTTTGCACTTCTGCCGTACGCCCTTACCAGTCCTCCCGTGCCAAGGAGAGTTCCTCCGAAATACCTTGTTACAACTACAGCCGTATTTTTTATATCTCCGCCCATAAGAACGTCAAGAACAGGTTTACCTGCTGTTCCCTGCGGTTCTCCGTCATCGCTGGAACGCTGTATTTCGTTCCTTTCGCCTATTTGATACGCAAATACATTATGAGTAGCATCCCAATATTTTTTTCTCATTTCTCCTATAAATGCTTTTGCCTCGTTTTCATCTTTAACAGGACGCACAGTAGCTATAAATCTTGACTTTTTTTCTATAAGTTCAGCTTCTGCCCCGTTAAGTATGGTCGTATACTCGTCCAGCATAACATACACCCCTTAAATATCTTAAAAAAGCCGGTTATAAACCGGCTTATATATTAATCATCGTTATTTTCATTAAAAAGTTTCAGTTTCGCCATAACTTTCCCGTGAACCGATTCCGAAGGATATTCTCCGTTTTCATCTTTCACACCGGCTTCTGTACCGAGCAGTATTTCTATACCCTCGTCTATGGTAGATACAGGATATATGTGGAATAGTCCCTCCTTCACGGCTTCTATAACTTCTTCTTTTAAAACCAAGTCCTTCACATTGGAAACAGGTATAACAACGCCCTGTCTTCCCGTAAGTCCTCTTCTTTTACAAAGATCGAAATATCCTTCTATTTTATAAGTAACTCCGCCTATTGCCTGTATCTCGCCGCACTGGTTTACCGAACCTGTTACAGTCAGCGACTGGTTAACGGGTATTTCCGAAAGGCTTGAGAGAATGCAGTAAAGTTCCGTACTTGAAGCGCTGTCGCCGTCGATACCGTTATAATTCTGCTCAAAGGCTATACGGCAGCTGAGCGAAAGCGGCATATTCTGCGCATACATACTTCCAAGATAACCTGTTATAATCTGTACGCCTTTATTATGCGTCGGGCCGCTCATCTCCGCCTCTTTCTCTATATTTACGATTCCGGATTTTCCTTTATATGTTGTAGCCGTTATCCTTGTAGGGCTTCCGAACATATAGTCTCCCATGTCCAGTACTGCAAGTCCGTTTATTTTTCCGACGCAAAATCCGTCTGTGGCTATCATTACCGTACCGTCGTCAAGAAGTTCATTCATTTTTTCCTGGTACATTGCCAGTCTGTACTCTCTTTCTTCATCGGCTTTTTTCACATGCTCTGCCGTAACAAACTCGGCGTTTTCCATCTGCGCCCAAGTTGCCGCCTCGGCAAGTATTTCCGAAATAAGATTAAATCTTGTGGATAGCTTTTTCTGACTTTCCACAATTCTGGAGGCATATTCCACAACAGCCGCAACAGCAGTGCAGTCAAATGCTGGAACATTTTCATTCTTACAGAATTTACTGATAAATCCCGCAATTTTAGAAATATTTTCATCCGACATTTCCATTTCATAGTCAAAATCGGCTCTAATTTTAAACAGTTTGGAGAAATCCTCGTCATAACCCCTAAGAAGTTCATAATAATAACTTCCGCCTATTAAAATAACCTTTACATCAGCCGGTATAGGTTCCGGTTTAAGCGTAGTAACCGCAATAGCTCCCACAGTATCCCTAAGGTTTTCTATGGCGATTTCCCTCGTTTTTATTATTCTTCTCAGCGCTTCCCATGCCTGTACGTTACTTAGCAGATCCTGTACCTGGATTATTATATATCCTCCGTTTGCCTTATGCATAGAGCCTGCTTTTATTTTCATAAAATCAGTCGTCAGATTGCCGTATTCATTGTCATATTCTACTTCTCCGACAAGATTATAGTATGTCGGGTTATAGTCTACGATAACAGGCGCTCCCTCAGTCTTGGAATTGTCGACAATAAGGTTTACCCTATATTTAAGCGTTACATCTTCTGTCTTTGTTCCGCTGAGCTTTGGTATAAGTGCCGCTATGGGGTCGTCTTCATCGGGTTCATTTTCCGTAAACTGATCTATATTCTCCAAAACGTCTTCCTGAACCGCTTCCAGATATTTTATAACCCTTTCGCTGTTCTGATATTTTTCCTGAAGTGAGCTTACATAATGACCTATAGCAAACATTCCGACCTTATAATCAAGATCGTCCATCTTCTGTTTGTATTCTTTATCAACCGCCTTTATATCACGCATGATGGAATTAACATCATCCTGAATAAGTTCAAGTCTTTCATTAATACCTTCTTTTACATTTTCGGGCAGATTGTCGTAATTTTCCTCATCAATAGGTTCGCCGTCAATAATAGGCTGAAAAATTATCCCCGAATTTGACGTCTTAAGCGAAAAGCCTTTGTCTGCGGCAACGCTGTCTAATCTTTTTATCATTACGTCTCTTTTTTCGTCATATACACGAGATAAATCTATCTTCTGTCTGTCATAATCCTCTGAGGAAAAGGCTTTGGAAAGTTCTGTTTTAAAAAACGATACAAGTTCGTTCATATCGTCTCTGAACTGTTTGCCTATACCCGGTTCAAACCTTAATGAAAGCGGACATCTCGGGTCATCAAAATTATATACATAACACCAGTCATACGGAACTTTTTCATTCTTTGCTTTTTTCTCCGTACTCTGTTTTGCATACGTCGTTTTTCCCGAACCGGAAGGACCCGCAACGTAAATATTATAACCTTTCATCTTTACGTTCAGTCCGAACTCAAAAGCTTTTACAGCTCTCTCCTGACCTATTATCCCGTTATAGCACTCCAGTTCTTTCGTAGTTTTAAAACCGAGTTTATATGGGTCGCATGTGTTTTTAAGTTCTGTATAGTTTAATTCCTTCATATTCATAAGACACCTCCGTTTCACAGCGTTTCACTGTAATTTTCATAGTTCGGGAAGTACTTCCACATTATTACGGCATCTTCGTTTGTATCTGTATAGTATTTTTTTCTGAATCCTTCCGGTTTATATCCGTGCTTTGTATACAGTTTTTGAGCTTTATAATTAGAAATACGAACTTCAAGGGTTATACCTATCATTTCAAGTTCTAAAGCTTTTTTTTCAAGAGCTTCCATCAGCATGTCGCCTATGCCGTTTCCGCGGTATTGTTCAAGAACAGCAACATTTGTAATATGTCCCTCTGTTACTACATGCCACATACCTGCATATCCTACGGCATTGCCGTTCTCATCTACCGCAACATAATATATTGCCATTTTATTTTCTTTAATTTCTTTTTCAAAATCGTTTTTCGTCCAAGGCACATGGAAACAGCTTTCTTCTATATGCGCCACATCGTCAATATACTTTTCCGTCATTGGGATGATATTAAACATCTTTTTCCGCTCCCTGAGTTTTTTCTTCCAATTCTCTTTCTGCCTGTGTTTTTCTCAAATAAACGGGAACAAAATCCTTACCGTCAATGAATTTTCCATCCTTTATGAGTTCTTCTCCCAGACATGCTACGCTTGCTGCCCTCGGCATATTGCATGAAGCCGGCGCCATAATAAAATTGTCGTTACCCTCCAGCTTATCTTTGTGTACAAATATCCCGTCTCCCACAAATATAACAGGCAAATCAAATTCTTCCGCCTCGCTGATAACATTATCTATCATATCAACGCAGTCTTCTTTCCATGTTTCCAGCTTTGTATCTTCCCAGTGGTAAAAAGCCGTATAAACCTGATTTCTTCTTGCGTCCACTATAGGACATATAACAGCGTCTGTCATATACACATTGTATGCCATACCGGCTAATGCCGAAACAGGTACAATAGGCTTTTTTATTCCCATTGCAATTCCTTTTGCCGTTGCGGCGCCTATCCTTAACCCCGTAAACGATCCCGGACCAGCCGAACATGCTATGTAGTCTATTGATTTAATATCTAAATCCAAATAACGTTTTATTTCATCTATAATAGGCATTAACGTCTGCGAATGCGTCATTTTATGGTTAAGCGTAATTTCCGCTCTTAAAACGCCGTTCTCCGTAACAGCCGCGCCTGCAACAGCCCCCGAAGCTTCAATAGCTAAAATTTTCATTTCCGCGCCCCCTCTACTGTTATTTTTC
>URLB01000013.1 GCA_900548595.1 uncultured Eubacteriales bacterium | reverse complement strand
AAAATCTGACTGAGCGTTTTAAAATTTATACTTTGCAAAAATAAAAAAATATGTTACAATTGAAAAAAATATGTATATTTTATGGGAGGTTTTATAAATGAAACATGTAAAAACTTTAAATAACGCAATGCTTAAAGAGTCTTTAGTAAAGGGCGGCTGCGGCGAATGCCAGACATCTTGCCAGTCTGCATGCAAAACAAGCTGCACAGTAGCTAATCAGCCTTGCGAAAACAGATAATGAGACGAATGGGAGTGGCGATTATATCGCCACTCTTCTATTGTACGGATGAAAGGAAGAAATTTTATGCTTCATAAATTTTCCATGAACGGTATTAACATACTTATGGATATATTAAGCGGCGCTGTCCATGCTGTGGACGACGTAGCGTATGACATAGCTGATATTTACCCCGATGAAGGCGTTGACGTCCTTTGCGAAAGATTTTCGGATAAGTATAGCAGAGAGCAGATAGAAGAGGCTGTAGGGGAACTGGAAGAACTTAAAGAGGCAGGACTTCTGTATACGGAAGACGAATATGAACAGGTGCTTGAACAGGTTAAAAACAGAGCTCCCGTTGTAAAAGCTCTTTGCCTTCATGTTGCGCATGACTGTAACCTTAAGTGCAAATATTGTTTTGCAGAAGAGGGTGAATATCATGGAAAACGCTCATTAATGAGTACAGAAGTCGGTAAGAAAGCCATTGATTTTATAATAGCCAACAGCGGAAACAGACGCAATCTTGAGGTTGACTTCTTCGGGGGAGAACCTCTCATGAACTTTGAGGTTGTAAAGGAAATAGTTGAGTACGGACGTGAACAGGAAAAACTGCATGGCAAAAACTTTAGATTTACAATTACAACAATCGGAGTTCTTCTTGATGATGAAAAACAGAAGTATATAAATGAAAATATGCATAATGTTGTTTTGAGCCTTGACGGAAGAAAAGAAATAAACGACTTTATGCGTCCCAGAGCAGGCGGACAGGGAAGCTATGACCTTATTGTACCGAAATTCCAAAAGCTTGCCGACAGCAGAAATCAGACAGATTATTATGTAAGAGGCACGTTTACACATCATAATCTTGACTTCTCCAAGGACATTTTCCATTTTGCGGATGATTTAGGTTTTAAACAGGTATCCGTAGAACCGGTTGTAGCTGATTCAACAGAGGACTATGCTATTCAGGAGGAAGACCTCGAAACAATATATAAAGAGTATGAAAAAATAGCGGAAGAGCTTTACATAAGACACAAAACCGGAGAAAAGGATTTCAATTTCTTCCACTTTATGGTTGACCTTACCGGTGGACCTTGCGTGGCAAAAAGACTTTCCGGATGTGGAAGCGGAACAGAGTATATGGCTGTTTCGCCCGAAGGAGACTTATATCCGTGTCATCAGTTTGTAGGACAGCCTGAGTTTAAACTCGGAACGGTATTTGAAGGAATAAAGAACAATGAAATACGCGAAGAGTTTGCGAACTGCAACGTATATACAAAACCCGACTGTAAAAAATGCTGGGCAAAGTTCTATTGCAGCGGAGGATGTATGGCTAACGCCAGCCATTATGCGGGAAGCATAATGGGAACGTATGACATAGGCTGCAAACTCCAGAGAAAGAGACTGGAATGTGCAATAATGATAAAAGCAAAGCTTATGCTTGACGAAGCCGAAAAATAATAAAAAGGACTTTTCATGGATTTTGTACCGATCCCCAAAAGTTAGACCTAAAAATCTAACAATTGGAGGTCGGTACATTTACATGGAAGGTCCTTTTTATATATGGTCATTCGATTTTGTTTCTAATGATATCAATATTATTTTTTATTCGTACGTTATCAGGATAAAATGATAAGGCTTTTTCCGCTTCTTTAACAGCTTCATGATATTGGCCTATATTGTAGAAAGCAATGGAACGTATGTCGTGCGGCAGACCGCCCCATGAAGCTTCTTCACATATATATGTTTTAGGGCGCTCGGAAATTTTCAGTGCACAGTCGGTAAAATACAGAACCCCGTTCCACTCATTTTCATTGTATAACATAAGGGCAGTATCAACATACGGTTCTCTCAGGTAAGGAGCTTCTATGATTGACTGCAAGTACCAATTCATAGCGGAATTTTTATCATTTTTCATTAAATATGATTTGGCAATATAGCGCATTGAAGCCGCTCTTTCATCCCTCCAAGTTGCTTTCGGCATGGACAAATGAAGTTTCAGTGTTTTGATACAGTCATCCCACATGGAATTATACATATATTCTCTTCCGAGATAATGCATATTTCTGTCGTCATCGGGATCTTCCTTTACGGATAACTCTAAAAGAGGAAGATACTGACTGCGTGGTTTTGAAAAATCGGGATAGTGATTTAACTGAACTCCTTCAGCCGTTACCATATTGCCTTGAACGCCGTCTCCGCACCATTCCAATACCTCGTGTACAGGGTGAGTCCATTTATATCCGTGTCTTGAATGGATTTTTTCTGCCCAAAATACAACGCCTTCTTTACCTTCCTTAGTAAAACTCCATGTATATCTGTAATTTGCTCTTGTTACGCCGTCTTTCCATACTTTTTCCAAACTTTTGCGCCAGCCTTTATCAAATACTTCGTCAAGATCCGTACAGACGCATATATCAGCGTCATCGGGTACAAGAGATAAAGAAATATTGCGGGCGGTATCAAAGCGCCAAGGTATTATTTTTTGTTCTTTAACATATGCTCCTTTTGAACGAAGACGATTAACGGTATCGTCAGATGAACCTGTATCAAGTACTACAATTTTATCGGCTTCGGACATGGAATTCATCCAACGCTCCACAAATTGTGATTCGTTTTTACAAATGGCGTATACAACTACATACATATAAAACCTCCCAAGACTATTTTTGCTATGTAAACAGAGGGGAAGTTTCCCCTCTGTAAGAAAATGGTTATATGCTTAAGAACTTAATAAACCGGCAACACGCATATTTGCAAGGAGCTGATTAAATTTTGTTACTACATCTGTTGTATCTGTAGCATCTGATACAGCTGCAGCCGGAGTTACAGCACCGGCAGGACCAGTAGGACCGGTAGGACCTATATCACCGGTAGCACCAGTAGCGCCGGCAGGACCAGTAGGACCAGTGGGACCAATATCGCCGGTAGCACCAGTAGCGCCGGCAGGACCAGTAGGACCGGTGGGACCTATATCACCGGTAGCACCGGCAGGGCCGGTAGGACCAGTAGGGCCGGCAGCACCAGCAGCACCAGCAGGACCAGTAGGACCTATAGCACCAGTAGGGCCGGTAGGACCAGTGGGACCGGTAGCGCCAGTAGAACCGGTAGGACCTGTTACAGTAACTAAATCAAAATCGGGGGAAGTTCCGGGGATACCTACAGCACCATTTCTGTTTGCACGGAACAGACTGCCGTTATAGTAAACTATGTCACCTAAATTGTAAACCATTCCAGGTATATAAGGAGAAACATCATCTAATCCTGCACCGGCAGGTCCTGTAGGACCAGTAGGTCCGATTGGACCAGGCATACCGGGCGTGCCGGGGAGACCCTGAGGTCCTGTAGGACCTATGCAGCAATTGTTGACAGGAGGGCAGGAGCAGCAAGAACCGCACTGATTGGAACAACAGCACCTGTTTTCGTATAGATTCATTTCATCATCATATAATGACATCCGTCGTTCGTAGAATTCATAATCGTTATTCATATATTTTGTCCTTTCTAATATGGTTATACATTACAATATTCATAATGGATAAGCTGTGTTACAAAATATAAAGATAATATATTATTTTTGTAAATATTATAAAATGGGGAGTAATTATAAGAAAAATGCCGTATTACGCGAAATAACATATACAAGCTGATTTTGCGCCTATTTAGCGTCATTGCGTAAAATTTTAAATTATACTATAATTTAAAATTGTTGGGTTATATTGGGTGGAAATGGAGAAAAATAAATGATTGCCAAGAATGAAGACACATGCATATATATCATTGACGATGAGTACAGGATAGTAAGTTTTAACGATCCTATGAAAAAAACTTTTCCTGAGCTGAAATCAGGAGATATATGCTATAAAGTTTTATTTGGGGAGGACTGCGTTTGCAAAGACTGCCATTTGGAATTGGACAGCAAAGAAAAATCCACAGTGTTTTATAACAAAAAGAAAAATAAATGGATAGAAATAAGCTCGGCAATAATAGATTGGCCGGGAAAAGGGAAATGCAGCCTTGTTCTTACAAATGATATACATGAAGGAAACAAAAATCTGCTGTATAACCTGACAAAATCGTCTGCATATGATGAATTGTTTGAATTAAACATTACGGAAAATAAATATAAATTGATGTATCATTCCGAAGGCAAATATATAATGCCGGCAGAGAACGGAAAGTTAAGTTGTCTTCTCAGAAACGTATCAAGAAGTATGATACATCCCGATGACAGACGGATTTTTGATGAGTTTTTCAATTTGGAAACAATAATGGAGAGGATTAAAAACGCCGCACCGAATAATACAATCAAATGTCAATGCAGAAAAAGGACAATTGACGGAAGTTATAGATGGACGCTTTACACTATAATAGCGATTGAACACGGTGCAAACAGCGATGATATAACAATGTGCTTTATACAGAATATAAGCGGACAAAAAAATGTTGAAATCAGTTCTTCGGGAAAAGAGGATAAAATAAATAATCTGACAGGACTTTATAATAAAGAAACTTTTTTTGACAAAGCGGAAAGCATTTTAAGAAGAAAAAATGATAAGGAATATTGCGTTATAGCGATAGATATAGAGCATTTTAAGCTTTTTAACGAATGGTATGGAAGAAAAGCGGGAGACAATCTGCTTAACGACATCGGAAAGGAATTAAAACCGATACAAGATAACGGCGACGGGGCGGCCGGATATATGGGCGAGGATGATTTTTGTATAATTATACCTCAAGATGACAAGGCTATTGAGAGTATACAAAAAAACATAATAAATATAGTTAAAAACTACGGAGACAATGTCGGCTTTCTTCCGATTTTCGGCATATATAAGGCTTCGGATAAAACTATTTCCGTAAAAGATATGTATGACAAGGCTCTTATAGCGGCCATGTCCGTTAAAGGAAATTATGCCAAACGATACGCCGTATATAATAAAAATATGTCTATAAAAATGGAAGAAACGCAAAGAATACTTACTGAAGTAAGAAGAGGTCTGAAAAACGGTGAGTTTACTTTTTATGCGCAGCCTAAATGTAATATGATAACAGGAAAAATAATAAGTCTTGAATCATTGGTAAGGTGGAATCATCCTGAAAAGGGATTGGTTTTTCCCGATTATTTTATTCCTGTTCTTGAAAAAAACGGACTGATTACAGAGTTGGACTTATATATCTGGGAAGAAGTGTGCAAAAGCATACGAAGCTGGATAGACAATGGCTATAATATTGTGCCTATATCCATAAATGTTTCAAGAGCAGATATATATTCCATAGACGTTCCTAAGACAATTAAAAAACTTGTTGAAAAGTATGATATAGAACCGAGATTGCTGGAGATAGAAATAACCGAAAGCATATATGCGGAACAGTATGACACCATAACGGAGATGGTAGGAAAACTCAGAAGCTACGGGTTTAAGGTGTTTATGGATGATTTCGGAAGCGGATATTCATCGCTTAACATGCTGAAAGAAGTAAACGTAGACGTTTTGAAAATAGATATGCGATTTCTGCAAATGGACGAAACAAGTTCCGATAAAGGAATAGGAATACTGGAAGCAATATCAAGTATGGCAAGACTTTTGGGATTGAGCGTAATAGTAGAAGGCGTAGAAACAGAGAAGCAAATGGATATGTTGCTTAATTTGGGCTGTATATACGGTCAGGGGTACTATTTCTACAGACCTATGCCGAAAGAATTTTTTGAAAACCTGCTTAGGGATGAAAATAACATCGACTTAAGAGGAATAACGGCAAGGCAGATGGACAGGCTGAGCATAAAAGAGCTTTTTAATGATGAGCTGTTCAGCGATACACTGATGAACAACATACTCGGAGGAATTGCTTTTTACAGTGTAAGCGGAGATAATGTGGAAATCATAAGGGTAAATGAGGAATATTTCAAAGTTACAGGAACAAATCCGGTAGACTTGGAGGCAAGAAAAGGAAACGCTCTTCAAGATGTCTATAAAGATGACAGGAAAAAAACGCTGGAAATATTTGACGATGCTTATAAAAATATTCTATCCGGCGCCGACGGAGATATAAGACGAAAAAAAGACGACGGCTCTATAATATGGATGCATATAAGAGTATTCTTTTTAAAGGAAGAAAACGATAGAAAACTTTATTACGGAACAATAAGCGATGTAACCGAAAGAAAACTGAAGGAACAGATACTTGAAGAGTCTCAGAAAGAATTATCGGCTGTTATAGGAATATCGGAAAATGACGCATCGTTTATGCAGCTGGCAGAGGAGAATAGGAAGGCTGCCGCCGCTATGTACTCTCGTATGACGCCGGGAGGAATGATAGGCGGGTACTGTGATGATGACTTTACTTTGTATTTTGCAAATTCCGAAATGGTAAGACTGCTTGGATATGATAATTATGACGATTTTGCGAATGGTATAGATAATAAAGTAATTAATACGATACATCCGGATGACAGAGAAATAGTTTTTGAGGCCATAAGAGGAAAATGCTATCCCGGAATGGAGTATGAAGTAAAATATCGAATGCCTAAAAAAGACGGGACATGGTTCTGGACTCAGGATAAGGGGAGAGTAGTACAGGCGGAAAACGGACGTACGGCAATAGTAAGCGCCTGTATGGATATATCCGAGACAATGGAAATACAGAAACAGATAACCGAGAAAAACCGTATTTTGATGAAACAGAACAAAGAACTGAATTTCCTGCATAACGAGACAACAGGAGGATACCACCACTGCTTGGATACGGAAGAATGGGATTTTGAGTATATCAGTAACAGGTTTCTTGAAATATTCGGCTATACAAGGGAAGAAATAAAACAGAAATTTGATAACAAATATCTTAATATGGTTCATCCAAACGACAGAAATAAAGTAAGAAGAAGCATTGAGTCCGTCAGAGGCAAGAAAAACGAAATAAATACGGAGTACCGCATGCTCAGCAAAAAAGGGTATATATGGGTCGTAGACCAAAGCAGATTTATGGAAATAGACGGCAAAAGGCTCATACAGGGCGTTGTTTTGGACATCAGTTCCACCGTAAAACTGCGGGACAGAATGAACTTGTTTTTGAACTATACAAAGGATGACATCATTGTGCTTAAATTGAACGGGGACATCTGTGAATATAACGTAATAGCAAACGGAATATGCGGGAAATACGGATATTCCTGTGAAGAGTACGAGAGTATGCTGAATAACGGCTTTTTTGAAAAAGCAACGGAGAAAGAAAGTTATATAAAAATAAGAAAAGAATTCAGAGAGGCTGTTAAAAACAGAGCTGACTTTTCGGGAGAAACAGAGATAAGATTGGGAGAAGAAACCGTAACTGTCAATATTAAAGCCGGCTTTATGGAGGAAAACGGAAAAGATACAGCGTATATGTTGGTTTTAAGCGATATAACCTCCGAAAAGGAAAAGGAGAATGAGCTGGTAATTGCGGAAAGAATGCTTGAAAGCGCTTTAAGTTATATTGACGGAGGATTTTTGGAATGGGATATATTGAGCAATAAATTATATGTGTCATTAATTAGAAATCTTCAAGATACTGAAATTGTCGATGTTAAAGAATATAAAAATATGCATGTTATTGAGGACTTTCCTAACTGTATATTTGAGGTAATACCTGATAATTGCAGAGAAGGAGTAAGAGAAAGCATAAGAAATATATATACGAATAACAGCAGCATATTCGAGATTCCTCTTGTAAATAAAGACGGAGATATAATATGGATTAGAAGTATATGCAAAACCGCAGAGGGAATAAACGGAATACCGACAAAAATTGTAGGCTGTTATATGGATATAACCGACAAGAAAAAAGAAACTTTTTCTGCCGAAAATTCTGAAAAAATAACTGATACAATTGAATTAGACTCTATATACAGCTTTAGAGCCGACTTGACCGCAGACATTATATATAGAGAAAACAATAATTATTCATGGTTTGCAAAAAATAACGAGAAAGGCTATTTATCAAACAGAAAGTACATTGCCGATAATATAGTAATGCCGGAATACAGGGAGCTTTTTTTACAGTTTACCGATATAAAAAGACTTAAAGGACTGCTGGACTCCGGAAAAAAACTGGACAGTATTGATTATCAATGCAATAAGAACGGAGAAAAGAAATGGTTTAAACTTCTTATTCAGCTTGAAAAAGACGGTGAGAGCGGAAATATTATTGCAAATGTATTCATAATGGATATAGATAAGCAGAAAAACAAGGAGTTGGAGCTTACTGTAATGGCTCATACGGACTTCCTTACAGGATTGAGCAACAGAATGTTCGGTGTACAAAAAGTTAAGGAATATATCAAAAATATGAAAGACGGTGAAAGCGCCGCTATAATTATGTATGATATGGATAATTTTAAATCTGTCAATAATGTTTTCGGACATGCTTACGGAGACAAAATAATATCTATGACAGCCAAGAAACTAAAATCATTTTACGGAGAGAATGATATAGCATGCAGAATAGGAGGAGATGAATTTTTCATATTATGCAGCAATATCGGGGAAGAAGAAATGAATCGTAAAATGGCAGAGGTTATAAAGGATACTGTCATATGTGATGAGGAAAAAAATATGTCCTATACTATTTCGGCAGGATATGCAATGATACCGGAGGACGGAAAAGATTTTGAAGAGCTTTATATGAAAGCGGATATAGCGCTTTTCGAGGCTAAAATGGACGGAAAGAGTTCATTTAAAAGATATAATTCCTCAATGAAGGCTGAAAGATATGAATTGATTAATAACTAATGCAAAAAAGCGGAGACTTTAGATTATCGCAATTTAAAGTCTCCGTTTCACTTAATTTAAAATAAAAGTTCGCCCGGATTATAGCCTTTGGGAAGAGGTTCTTCTTCTATAAATCTGAATGAATCATCTTTAAGGATGGGCAGGAAAGCTTCAAAAGGAGGTCTTGAAAACTCACAGCCATAACCGCTTGCCCCGAACCATTGGCCTTCTTTTGCGCTGAGATTAAGACTACGGGCAAATTTTGTATGGTTTGAACAGTCATGTACTGCAATACCCCAGTTTTCATCATCGGCTTTTTTCATAAATCTGAGGGTCAGCTGACGGCTCCAAACGGGGGAAACATAACCCTGTCTGTATATATACATATTTTCTCCGAAGTAATTCCCTATATTATTGGTGTTAAGGTGAAGTTCGGCACAGTTTATAAAATCAAGACCGGTAGAGAGTATTACGTCTTTTTTATTCAGGAAAGTCTCAAAAAATTCAGGTGTCATAGGAGTTTCTATACCGACGGTTTTAATATATTTTTTTGCTGTGCGGATGTTTTCTATTACTTTATCGGAACAGTCCGTAGCCCCTAAATTAAAACGAAGTTCGTTAAGGCCGGCTTCTCCGAGAGCCTTAAGATTTTCCTCGTTTGCAAGCAAGCCGTTTGTATACATGTGCTGATAAATACCGGCTTCACTGAATTTTTTGATTACCGAATAGTATTTTTCTATCTCCATAAACGGTTCCAGATAGACGTACGCCACGCCTGTAGGCTTTTTATGTATTGAAAAAAGCAGGTCAAGATCTTTTTCATAAAATTTTGTACTGCCTATATCCCACATTCCTTCACCGATAGGCATTATATCGTCCATTTCACCGAAGTTATAGCAGAATTTGCAGTTGATGTTACATTTATTTGTTTTTCTTATGGCTGTAAGTCCGGTACCCATGAGGCACGAACGGCATCCGTTTGAAAAATGATTGTCAGGTCCCACATAATATGTTCTGCCTGCAAGGGTTTTAAGTCCTTTGATTTCGGACATAAAGCGGTCGTTTTCCGCTTCGACAGCAGCTTCTATCTGGGCAAATACAGAGTAAATTATTTCGTAGTGGCTTGTAAGCAGTTCTTCGTCTTCGGGCAGAGAAGCAAAAAACTCAAACCACATTAAAGCGTCTTTCTTAGATATTTTCATATTGATGGCTCCTATTCTTTTTTGTTGACTAAATAGTACTATATTTTACCGTATATCGTCAATGATACGATTGTTTTGTAAATACTTAATAATTGTATTGGAAAGAAAGCGATGATTATAGCATAATAACCGTTGAAAGGCATACTGATATATGGCTGTTTATAAATCAGCGGTTAAAGTAATGAAACTAGGAATGTTAAATATAACAGCCGTTTGGTAAAAACGGAAATTTACATAATATATTTCGTAAGGATTCCTACCAAAATACAAATTATTCCTGCAATTCGAGAACCTAATTTTGCGCTTTTTACATCATTACTATATCTTTCGGGATATATAGGGTGTAGAATAAGAATGAGTCCGTATAAAATCCATGCTATATTTGAGAGTACGCCTTTGTGTAAAATTAAAGCAAGTACATTCCCGACAACGATAAGAATAATCCCAATGAAAACTTGGCGCTTAAATGTAATCTTTTTCATGTTATCAATAGCCTTTCAACTTCCGATTTATTTTTTATTTACTTTATCATATATTTCCGTACCTATCAACGTATAGTAAAATTTGTGAAGTATTTGCTTTAAAATATAAAGCCTGTGTTTCGTTGCATAATTTGTCGTATTATTGTAAAATTACATATTATATAACGGCAGGGGATTGTATCCGTGCTGTCTGCAAGGAGAAATATTATGAACTTGATGACAATAGAAAATGTTACTAAAACATTCGGTGAAAAGAAAATATTCGATAACATAACATTCGGTATAGATTTCGGTGATAAGGTAGGACTTATAGGAATAAACGGAGCGGGAAAATCAACGCTGTTAAAATTAGTTGCAGGCGAGGACACTCCCGATTCGGGTCAAATTATAAAAATGAACGGACTGAGAATAGGTTATCTTCCCCAAACGCCTGATTTTGACCCCGAGGATACTGTCCTGGGACAGGTTTTTAACTGCGACAGTCCTGTTATGTCGCTGATAAAGCAGTATGAACAGGCGGTAAGAGACGTAGAAAACGGCGGCGGTGAGGCGGCGGAAAAGGCTCTTTTTGAGCTTAACGATAAGATGGACGCTGCAGAGGCTTGGAACTTGGAAAGCGACGCTAAAACAATACTTACAAAGTTGAATATAACCGACTTCAATAAAAAAGCAGGCACTCTTTCTGGCGGACAGATAAAGAGAATGGCTCTTGCAAGGGCGCTTATAACGCCGGTGGATTTACTTATTTTGGACGAGCCGACAAACCATATAGACAACGAATCCATAGATTGGCTGGAAAAGTATTTGGAAAAATATAAGGGCGCTTTGCTTATGGTTACCCATGACAGATACTTCCTTGACAGAGTAGTAAACAAAACCCTTGAGCTTAACGATGCGAAAATTTACAGCTATACTACAAACTACAGCGGTTTTCTTGAAGCCAAGGCAGAAAGGGAGGAGCTGGCTCTTTCAGCGGAAAGAAAACGTCAAAACTTTCTTCGTTCGGAATTGGAATGGGTGAGAAGAGGCGCACAGGCGAGAAGTACAAAACAAAAAGCAAGGCTGGAACGATTTAAAGAAGTATCTTCCATAAAAGCTCCTAAAGAAAAAGAAAGTATTGAAATAAGTGCGGCTTCTTCCAGACTGGGAAGGAAAACCATAATAGCGGAAAATATAAGCAAATCATATAACGGTGTAAAATATATAGACGATTTCAGCTATATAATATTAAAACATGACAGAATAGGAATTATAGGTCCTAACGGCTGCGGAAAGTCAACGCTTATAAATATGCTGAACGGCACTCTTGAACCGGATAGTGGAACGGTAGTACACGGAGAAACGGTTAAAACGGGAATTTTTTCTCAGCATAACGAAACAATGGACCCCGAACAAAGGGTAATAGACTATATAAAAGATATAGCGGAATATGTACAGACAGCGGACGGAAGAATTTCCGCATCGCAAATGCTGGAAAAATTTTTGTTTAACCCATCCATGCAGTATTCGCCCATAGGCAAACTGTCGGGAGGAGAAAAACGCCGTTTGTATCTGCTGAAAGTTTTGGTCGAAGCGCCTAATATTCTTTTCCTTGACGAGCCGACAAACGATTTGGATATAGAAACGCTGACAATATTGGAGGACTATCTGGATATATTTAACGGCGCTGTCGTTACGGTAAGCCATGACAGGTATTTCCTTGACAAAATTGCGGACAGAATATTTGCATTCGGGGTAGACGGAAAAATAAAACAGTACGAGGGCGGTTACAGCGATTATCTGGAACAGTATGAACGTCAGAATGTGCAGAATGAGCCTGTAAAAAAGGAAACGGTTAAGAACGAACGGTCGAAAAACGATAAACCGCTGAAAATGTCATATAAAGAACAAAAGGAATTTGAAACAATAAACGAAAAAATAGAAGAATTGGAAAACGCCATATCCGAGACCGAAAAAGAGATGTCATTGATTTCAACTGATTATGTAAAACTTCAGGAGCTTTCGGAAAAGAAAGAGGAACTTGAGAATGCCTTGGAAGAAACCATGGACAGATGGGTATATTTAAACGAGTTGGCGGAAAAGATAGAGGAAAGCAAAAAAAGCTGATATAAAAAAGAAAAGTCCCGCAGTAATCGGATATGAACTGCGGGACTTAGTTGTATATATGATATTTGTTTAATCGGCTGTTTTTTCGTTTCTTTTTTCTAATATTGTTTTCGGTATTTCCCGATACCTTTTCATAAGATAATCTTTACCTTTGGTATGCCATTTATAAGCGGTAATTGCTAAACCGCCGATAAAAATCAGTAAAGTGATTTCCAAACCTCGATTGTAACCTGTCGCTTTAAACAAAAAGAAAGCTGCAACAGATGAAATTACGGCGGCGGCTATGTAAACCGATACTGCATAATGCTGAAGTTTTTTATCTGACAGCTGCAAAAAGAAATTATCCCATTGGTTACTGTTGAAGTGTAGTTTTTTACCTTTTATCCAGAATGATAACAGTATGATTAATAAAGAAACAGCTTTGCATAAAAGTGTTTTTATTACTGCAATTATGACAATGCCTAAAATCCATATCATAAATTTAACCTTCTTTTTAATAGTTATATTTTTTTCTGTATTTTATAAACATGAATGCAGATAAGCATATTGCGGCAAATTCCGCAACGGGATTTGCCAGCCATACGCCGTTTACGCCTAAAAGGGCAGGGAGTACAAGCATGGCAATTATCATAAATACAAAAGAACGGGAAAAGGCAAGTACAGCTGAAATTAACCCGTTGGATAAAGCCGTAAACATTCCGCTTGCAAATACGTTAAATCCGATAAAGATAAGTGCGGCTGAACATATACGATTTCCCGTTACTGCCAAATTATATACCTCATTTCCCGGACGAGAGAAAACCGATACCAAAGGTTTGGTAAGGATAACGGAAAGAATCGTTGCGGTAACGGCAACTATACCTATTATTTTTAAACTTAAACGTATAAGTTTTTTCAATTTTATATTATTCTGTTCTCCATAGTAAAAGCTTATCATCGGTGCAACTCCGTAGGAATAACCTGTATATAAAGAAGTTGCAAACATCAGAACATACATGATAATTGTGATTGCTGCCACGCCGTTTTCTCCTACGTATTTAAGCATGGTATAGTTAAACATCATTGTAACTATACCTGTTACCAATGCTGTTGCCATTTCCGAACTGCCGTTTGTTGCTGCATTTTTTAAAGTGATTTTTCTGAATTTCGGTTTTACGAAGTGCAGAAGGCTTGTTTTATTGGAAAACAGCAGAAACCCTACCGTTGCCGTAACGGAATAGCCCAAACCTGTAGCTACTGCGGCGCCTGCTATACCCATATCTAATACGTAGATAAAAACATAATCCAGTATCATATTAAGAACACCGCCTGCAACAGAACAGATCATTGAAAGAGCGGATTTTCCTGCGGCAATCATATACAGTGTAAAATTGTTCATCAAAAGTATAGGTACAGTGAAAATCAGATAGCGGCTTAAATAAGTATGGCAATAGCCAAATACTTTTTCCGACAAATCCATACTTTCAAAAAGGCTGTCCATAATAAGATAGCCGAAACATGACATCATTAACCCGACAATTATATTAACAATGATTAAAAAAGTAAAATCCTCGTTTGCCTCACGAGTTTTTTTCTCCCCGACTTTTTTCATAATAACAGCACTGCCGCCGGTTGCCAGCATAGTTGAAACGGCTGTAACAATTGAGATGACAGGTGCGGTCAGATTTATGGCAGAAAGTGCGTCCGTACCGATAAGATTGGCTACAAACAGTCCGTCCACCATTGTATAAAATGACATGAATACTGTCATTATAATCGTCGGTATTGCAAATTTCAATACGTTTTTTAAAGTTACGGGTTGACTGTATATGTTTTCATTTTTCATGAAAATAACTCCTCCTCTTGTCTTTATTAAATATGTTTTATATAATAAACTATACAGTAACTGTATAGTCAAGGAGGTTTTTTAAATGATAAAAGAAAAAAATACTCTTTTCACAATAGGGCAGTTTGCAGCTTTACATGAAATAAATAAAAAAACTTTGATGTGGTATGACGAAATCGGACTTTTAAAGCCGGTATATATAAAAGAAAACGGTTATCGTTATTACAGTTATCAACAGAGCGCAGAGCTGGAAACCATATTGATGCTGAGAGAGCTGGACGTATCTCTCAGTGAGATTAAACGATTTATGGAAAATAGAACGATTGATAATTTTGAAGGTCTTTTACAGGAAAAAATTTCAGAGCTTAATAATACGATTTCTCATTTAAAATCTGTACAAAAGATTTTAATAAATCATCAAAAGGATATGGAGACTCTACGTTCTTTGGATATAGACGATATCAGCATTATAGAAAAGAAAAGTAATTATCTTGTTGCGGTTGATATTGAAAAAGACGGACAGGTTGAAAAAGAAATAGAGAAGGTCATCGGTGAGACAAAAAAATATCAGCTGAGACGACTGCATGATGCGTCATACGGCTCCATGATTCACGTCGAGAATTTATATCAGGGAAAATTTGACGAATATAGCGCCTTGTATATTGAAATGCCGTATCCGATTTCTAAAAAGGGACTGCATTTACAACCTTCGGGAACATACATAAGGGCTTTCTGTAAGGGACAATGGAATAGACTGCCGGAAGTATATGAAAAAATTCTTGATTATGCAGATAAGAAAAATCTGGTTTTATATGGATGTGCCTATGAAACGGGCATAAATGAACTTGTAATTGACGATATAGATGAGTATATAACAAAAATAGAAATACCTGTTAAAAAGCAAATATAAAAACAGACCCGACAATAGTCGGGTCAAATTTTTATAGAACACTATACGTTTTGTACTGAAAAAAACTCGTAAAAATTAAGCAAGAGCTTTCATGTTTTCGATGAACTGTGCGTACTCGTCGGTTCCTCTCATATTTTCAAGGGTAACGCAGAATCTTTCCTTTGTTTTTCCATGTGCTCTGAAAAATTCAAGGCAAATGTCAACTGCTTTAAGAACGTTTTCAACTTTGATTCTTGCGATTTCTTCACCTTCAACAACGCTTCTTCCGGCTCTTCCTCCGATAAAGATTTTAACCATTCCTTTAGGTGCACCCATTATGCCGAGGTCATTAAACTGTACCTTTGCACAGTTGTTAGGACAGCCTGTAACGTTGATTTTAAACTTATGAGGTGCGGGAGCAGCATAGAAAGCATCATGAATTTCCATGCCGATTTTCTGAGTATCAATAAGACCCCATTTACATTCTGTTCCTTTGCAGGGAACAATAGGTCTTACCCTTGCGCCTGTACCGCCGTATATAATACCTGCCTCATCACATTCTTTCATTACATTTTCAACATCTTCATATTTTATTCCCGGCACTTCCATGCTGAAACGTACGGTAGGCATAATTACGCCTGAACCGTATTTATTTGCGATTTCGCATATTTTTGCCATTTTATCGGCTTCCATACAGCCTGCTGGAACAACAAGTCTTACATTAAAATGCTCCTTATCTTTCATAAGAAGAAATCCTTTACCTTTTAATTCGGCAATTCTTTCATCTGTTAATTCGAGCATGATTATCCCTCCTAAGTAATTATTGAAAAAAATGAATTAAGATTATATAATTAATCAATACTGCCGTATTATTTTACGGCACGGCTGAAAGATGAATTAATATCCGCCGTTGCGTCTGTTATTTCTTTTGTTTATACCTGCCTGACGCTCGTTGGACTGTTTTAACCATTCCTTCATCTTTTCTTCAAAATCGTTAACAGGTTCTTTGCTCTGTGAGGAGTCAGACGTTTTTTCTCCTCTCGGTTCATAGTTGTTTTTATGTTCTCTGGGTTTAAAACCTTGCTGGGGTCTGTTTGCCCTTGGCAGAGCGTCCCTTATGGAAAGGGCTATCTTTCGGTTCTCTTCGTCAACGGACATGACTTTAACTTTTACCGTATCACCGATGGCTACATGGTCGTTAATATCCTGTACAAAACCGTTTGCTATCTGAGATATGTGTACAAGTCCCTGTCCGCCGTTTTCAAGTTGAACAATAGCACCGAAAGGTTTGATTCTGACTACCTTTCCTTCTACAATGCTTCCTGCCTCGATTTTATCAGCCATTAATTTTTACACTCCTATTAAAAAATATTTTATTAATTGAGTATAACACAAAACAGTAAAAAATCAAACATATTCGGAGGTTGAAATGAAGAAAAATGATATTGTTGAAGTTGTGATTACAGATATATCTTTCCCCAATAAGGGAAGAGGACTTGTGGAAAATATTCCGATTACAATAAAAAATACTATTCCCGGACAAAAAGTTTCGGCACGCATAACGAAAAAAAGAGACGGCGCGGCGGAAGGTCAGCTTAAAGAAATTTTGGAAAGATCGCCTCTGGAAAGCGAAAAAGGCTGTTCGCATTGCGACATTTGCGGAGGTTGTTCATATCAGCGGCTGTCATACGGCGAGGAAAATTCACTTAAGGAGAATATGGTTCTTAAAATACTGAAAAATGCCGGCATAGAAGATTTTGAATTTGAGGGATTGATTCCCGCTCCGGAAGAGCGTGGCTACAGAAATAAATGTGAATTTTCATTCGGAGACAGTGAAAAGGACGGAGAACTGGCTCTCGGAATGAGAAAACGTAACAGTTTTTATGAAGTCGTAACACTGAAAGACTGCAATATAATAGATGAAGATTTTATAAAAATAATAGACGGAACTCTCAAATTTTTTACAGAGAGGGAGATTCCGTTTTATCACAAAAAAAGACATGACGGGCAGCTGAGACATCTTGTTGTCAGAAAAGCGGCGTTTACGGGGGAAATACTTATTAACCTTATTACGACAAGTGCATATACGTTTTCTCCCGAGGAATATTCGGAAGAGATGCTTAAGCTTCCTCTTAAGGGAAAGATTGCAGGCGTTCTTCATACGCTTAACGATGTGCTTTCCGATATAGTACAAAGCGACGCTACAAATATATTGTACGGAAACGATTATTTTTATGAGACGCTCCTCGGACTTAAGTTTAAAATATCAGCATTCTCGTTTTTCCAGACAAATTCAAAGGGAGCGGAAAAACTTTACTCCGTAGTGCGCAAATATGCCGGCGATACCTCGGGAAAAACTGTTTTCGACCTTTACTGCGGTACGGGAACTATCGGACAAATTATGAGCAATGGAAGCAAAAAAGTAGTCGGCATAGAAATTGTGGAAGAAGCGGTTGAGGCAGCCAAAGATAACGCTAAACTTAACGGTATTGACAACTGCTTTTTTATAGCGGGGGACGTACTGAAAAAAGTTGAAGAGCTGGATGATAAACCTGACCTTATTATTGTCGATCCGCCCAGAGACGGAATAAATCCAAAGGCAATAACAAAAATAATAGGCTTCGGAGCCGAAGAAATTATTTATGTATCTTGTAAACCGACATCCCTTGCAAGGGACTTGCAGATATTTGAGGCAAACGGATATAAAACGAAAAAGATACAGTGCGTGGATATGTTCCCGAGGACTGTGCATGTGGAGACGGTCTGTTTGCTATCCAAACAGAAGTAATGATATGACAGGTTAGATTTCAAAAGGTATTGCTTTTAAACAGTACCTTTTGATTTTATATAATTTTCTGTAAATGAAAAGTTGTATGAAGAACATAACGGTAACTAAACCGAAAATTTCTATGAAATATATATTAAAGTTAAAAGGCTGCAATACATGATTAGTTGAAAAATAAGTAATTATATAGAAGCATAATACTTAATATAAGATTTTGTAATATAATTGTAATTGGAGTTTTTATTGTTATGTGATATAATACAAAGGCACTGTTATAAGAGGGAGGTGTGCATAATGGGAAAAGAGAAAACTTCAAGGCTTATAGCTCAGAATAAAAAGGCTTATCATGATTATTTCATCGAGGAGACCTATCAGGCGGGAATTGCGCTTGCAGGTACGGAAGTAAAAAGTCTTCGTCTCGGTAAATGTTCGCTGAAAGAGAGCTTTATAAGAATTGAGAACGGATCGGCTTTTATTTATAATATGCACATCAGTCCTTATGAACAGGGGAACATTTTTAATAAAGAACCGCTGAGAACAAGACGGCTTTTGCTCCATAAGCATGAAATAAATAAAATATCGGCTGCCGTAACCGCCACAGGATATACGGTTGTTCCCTTAAGAGTATATTTTGATCATGGTCTTGTTAAATTGGATATCGGAATTGCCAAAGGTAAAAAGCTTTATGACAAGAGGCAGACCATAGCCAAAAACGATCAGCGAAGAGAAGCCGAAAAAGAGTTCAAGATCAGAAATCTTACTCTTTAAAAGGTATTACCGCGGGGCTGTAATGGTTTCGACGGGAGTCTTGAAAGTTGAGATAGCCATCCGCAGTATCGGTCAACTGCGTATCAAGGCCGTAAATTTTTAAAAAGAAACGACAATAATAGAGAATTAGTAGCTGCCTAAGCGCGGCTCGTCGGTCCGGAATTGCTCACAGTTCCGGTAACCGGCGTCGACTTTGTGAGGACCTTTTCCGCCAAAGCTTTGAGGTGGAAAAAGAACTATGAAGCTACCTGATTCCGCAGCCTGACTGTCGGCGGCGGTTGAGGGGAATTTCAAAAGACAGCCTGTGATGGGAGAAGTCTTTGCCGATGGGCTTTCGGACAGGAGTTCGATTCTCCTCAGCTCCATTTTAAAAGTCTCGATTTTTTTCGGGACTTTTTTTAATACAAACAGAATATAAACAAAACCTGAGTAACCGACGTATTGCCACTGATGTGCACTACGGCGGTTTTTTTAATGCTTTACTTTGGAAATGGCTGAAAAGCGAATTGTATTTATAGACAGAAAAAATAAATTATATATTTAATAATTCGTATTGACAGTACAGTTACAGTACGGTTTACAATTGGTGCAAATCAAATAATATAACCGAGAAAGGAATTTGCAGTAATGGAAATATTAGGCATAGTAATTGTATGTATTGCCATAGCGGCAGGAGCGGTGTGGATACGCTACGGGGAAAGAATAAAAATACTGAAAACATCTTTAAACAGTTTTAAAGATGAAAATCTGGCATATACATTTCAGCACACTCCGCAGATACAGCCTACAAAGAAAATAAGCAGAGGAAAAGATACATTTAACTTTTTGAAAGAGGAAAATTCTGAATTGGCAGATGAGTTTAAGTTTAAAGATGAATACTGTAAGTCCGAACAGTTGATGGAGTACACAAAAACATCGGCAATGCTTGTTATAAAAGACGACGTTATAAAATACGAGAAATATTTTTTCGGCGGTGATGAAAATACGGTTTTTTCTTCTAATTCAATGGGAAAATCTTTTGTATCGGCGCTTTTCGGCATTGCGGCAGACGAAGGCTTTATAGATAGTGTTGATGACCCTATAGGCAAATACATACCTGAATTTGTCGGCACTGAACTGGAGAGTATTCCTATTAAGGCGTGCTTACAAATGGCTTCGGGTATTAATTTCGATGAAGATACAGATGTCAGCGGATTTTCAATGAAAACCCTTATGGGAGTTCCTGCAATGAAGGTAATTGCAAAATACGGAACTAATGAAAAACCCTATGCTTACCGCAGATATTTAAGCATAAACACGGAAATTTTAGGACAAATCATAAAAAATACAACAGGACGAGGTCTTGCCGAATATATGGAGGAAAAGCTGTGGAAAAAAATAGGTACAGCCAACGACGCATATTGGACGCTCAGTAACGGTACGGAGCTTGCAATGGGAGGCTTAAGCGTTTCATTGAGAGATTATGCACGCTTTGCAAGATTGTATTTAAAAGGCGGAAACTTTAACGGAGAGCAGATAATCAGCAGGGAGTGGATTGAAGAAAGCATGGACATAAGTGCGGAATACTCCAAACCCGGAGCAAATAATGACGTTTATAATGAAATAGGATACGGCTATCAGTGGTGGATACCGGAAGGAAACGAGCAAGAGTTTATGGCTATCGGTGTGTACGGACAGTGGATATATGTTAACCCTGCAAAACAGGTAATCATAGTTAAAACAAGTGCCGATCCTAATTTTATGGAAGAAGATAATGAGTTGAAACATGTTGAATTTTTCAGAGCAATTGCAGACGGTATTTGAAAAAACAGTTTTTAAAAGTCCCGATTTTTCGGGGCTTATTTTTTGTATTTTAAGCCTTGATATTAAAACACTGAAAAAAATCCGTTTTTGCCTCCGACGGAATTCAGGTTTTACACATAACATAATTTATCAGATTATTTAAACTTTCGGAAGGAAGATGTTTTAATGCCGTGAGGTGCTCAGACGGATATTTAAACATGAAAATCCATGCCGAAGGTGTACAGTTGCGTAGAAAAATTATGAAAGCCGAATATGCCAAGACCATAGGTAAACGTGGGATAGAGAAGCAGACTGCCGAAATGGTAAAATCTATATAGGGGTAATAGAAATTTTAACGACTTTTCGGGATTTTATATATTATGGAGGAGAAAAAATGGACAGCATGATATTTTATCGAAGCTTTTATGAAGCAATAAAAGATTTACCGTCAGAGGAATTTAAAAAGTACATGACGGTATTAATGGAGTATGCTTTTTACGGGAATGAACCCGAAACCGACGGTATAGAGAAAACCGTATTTATTTTGGCAAAACCGCAGATTGATAAAAATAATCAACGGTACATGAGCGTCAAAAAGAGAAGAACCGAAGCAAACCAAACGGAAACCGAAACAGAACCAAACATAAACCAAAAAGAAACCGACACGGCATCATACTGCAAAAATACCGAACCTAATGTAAATGATAATGATAATGTAAATGATAATTTAAATGAGAATGAAAATGTAAATGCAAATGGTAATGGAAAAAAAGAACCGAAATTGAAAAAAAGCGGAGCTTGCGCTCCCGTGTGCAGTTCTTCCCGTAAAAACCGATATCGGTATCCGTCAGGCTTTGTTGATGTTATATACAGACAAAAAATAAGGGCAGAATTGATAAAGGGAGTAAGTAAAAACAATACGGAAGTACGCTGCTATGACACAGGTAAAGCGTTTTGTCAAAATGTATCCCAATGGCGTAGGCATGACGGTAAGACTGTAAAATCATATATTATACGGCAGGGGACATTCGTTAAAAGCGGATAAACAGAATGATTATAACATATATACCATAACATTAAGGTTTTCAGATAAAAAATTGTTATAATTAAACAAAGAAATATATATTGATTTTAATAATCAACAGGCATATAATAATACGGCTGTAATGAAAAAACGGTATTTTATCAAGCGGAAACGGAATTGTTAAATGTATTACGGAAAGGTGAGTAAATGGGAAAGGTCAGTACTTTTGAAGAAAAAAACATATGGAAAGTGCTGTTTAAGGTTGCGCCGCCTGTTATGCTGGCTCAGCTTATATTGGCGATGTACAACATAGTGGACAGTTATTTTGTCGGAAAATACTCAGGCAGAGGATTGACCGCACTTTCCGTAATATTTCCGATTCAGCTTATTATAACCG
>URLB01000012.1 GCA_900548595.1 uncultured Eubacteriales bacterium | reverse complement strand
AGCGACTATGGGGCAGTTGAAGTTGTTATCGGCTGCCATTATGTCTTTTCTTTCATATGGAATTCCGGGATAAAATATTCGTTTAACCCCTTCGTCTATAAGCAGCTTTATATGCCCGTGAGCAAGTTTTGCAGGATAGCAAACCGATTCGCTGGGTATGGATTCCATACCTGCTTCATATACCTTTTTCGATGAAACAGGCGAAAGTTTTACCGAAAATCCGAGTTCGGTAAAGAATGTAAACCAGAACGGATAATCCTCGTACATATTAAGGACTCTCGGTATACCAATTACTCCCCTTTTTGCTTTTTCCTCGGCTATCGGTTCATAGTCAAACAGTCTGTGGAATTTATAGTCGAACAAATTAGGTATATTTTTCGCTGTCTTTTCTTTTCCCAGACCTTTTTCACATCTGTTTCCCGTAATAAATCGTCTTCCGCCTGAGAAATTATTTATAGTGAGCAGACAATTATTTGTACAGCCGCCGCATCTTGTGAGCGTTGTTTTTATCTCAAGACTATTCATTGCATCTCTATCTATAAGAGTTGTCTCGTATCCATCTTTATACTTATTTCTGGCTATGAGACCTGCGCCGAACGCTCCCATTATTCCGGCTATATCGGGACGTGCTGCCTCCCTTTCGGAAATAAGTTCGAAGCTTTTCAGCACTGCGTCATTATAGAAAGTTCCTCCCTGAACAACAATGCTTTTACCCAAAGCCTTTGGATCGGATATTTTGATTACCTTGAGAAGTGCGTTTTTAATTACACTATAGGCAAGCCCTGCCGATATATCGCTGACTTTTGCCCCCTCTTTCTGCGCCTGTTTTACCCTTGAGTTCATAAACACCGTACATCTTGAACCGAGGTCTATTGGATTTTCCGCAAAAAGAGCTTCTCTTGCAAAATCCTGTACGCTGTAATTCAATGATTTCGCAAACGTTTTTATGAAAGAACCACATCCGGAGGAACATGCTTCGTTGAGCTGTACGCTGTCTACGGTCTGGTTTTTAATCTTGATGCACTTCATATCCTGACCGCCGATGTCAAGTATAAAGTCTACGTCCGGCTTAAAAAATGCAGCCGCCTTATAGTGAGCTACTGTTTCAATATATCCCAAGTCCACCATAAGCGCCTCTTTTATAAGACCTTCTCCGTATCCCGTTACGCAGGAATTTTTTATTTTAACCGTTTCCGGCATAATGTCATACAGTTCGTTTAACGATTGTATAACTACCTTGAGCGGATTTCCCTCATTGCTTGCATAGAACGAATATAGCAGAGAGCCGTCTTCGGCAACAAGCGCCGTCTTTGTTGTTGTAGATCCCGCGTCAATGCCAAGGAAAGCGTTTCCCTTATAATTTGCAAGGTTCTTTTTAGGAACCGACGCCTTTAAATGTCTTTCGTTAAACTCGTCATACTCCTCCTCGTTTTTAAACAGCGGAGAAAGTCTGGCAATTTCTACGGCAAGAACATTATTTTTGCCTATATTATCTATAAGTTTCGAAAAGCTTTGAGATTTATTTTTGTCAGATGATATAGCTGAACCAAACGCTGCAAACAGGTGTGAGTTCTCAGGAAGAAGAGCAGTCTCATCAGTCAATTTCAAAGTTTCGATAAATCTCTTTCTCAATTCCGAAAGGAAATGGAGAGGACCTCCCAAAAACGCTACGTGTCCCCTTATAGGTTTTCCGCAGGCAAGTCCGCTGATTGTCTGGTTTACGACCGCCTGAAATATGGAAGCCGCCAAGTCTTCCCTTGCCGCGCCTTCATTTATAAGAGGCTGAATATCGGTTTTTGCAAAAACACCGCATCTTGACGCAATAGGATATATTATCTTATGATTTTTAGCCAATTCATTAAGTCCGCCGGCGTCTGTCTGTAAAAGGCTTGCCATTTGGTCTATAAAAGAACCCGTTCCTCCCGCGCATATACCGTTCATACGTTCCTCGGCATTACCGCCTTCAAAATATATTATTTTTGCATCTTCTCCACCAAGTTCGATAGCAACGTCCGTTGCCGGTATTACGTTTTCTATGGCGTTTGCTGTAGCTACAACTTCCTGTATAAACGGTATTCCTACGGCCTCGGAAAGAGACACTCCACCGCTTCCCGTTATCATTGCGGAAATAGGTCTTTCTCCTATTTCATCATACGCTTCCGTAACCAATTTTTTAACAGTATCCAATATTTCGGAATAGTGTCTTTCATATCTGCTGAAAAGCATGCTGTTGCTTTCATCAATAACGACTACTTTCACTGTTGTCGAACCTATATCTATGCCCATTCTAAGTAAATTTTCCATTTACAACACCCCACTACACATTTCTTTCCACGCAGTTTGAAAAGATTTTTCAAGTCTGTTTTCTATATTTATTTCATCGTCTATCAAACTAAGCGCTACTATTCCATCCCTGATTGCTATAAGCATTTCCGCATAGCACTCGGGACTTATACAGCTTTTTATTTCTTCTTTTTCAATTCCTGTCTTAATTGCATCCACTATCATACCTATGTTTTCTTCATAAAAAGATTTATATGATATGCTTAGAATCGGATGTTTTTCCAGTAAGCTGTAAAGAATTAAAAAATAGCTTTTTATACTGTATTTTTTTATCACTTTACCTTCGCAGTCCAGTACTTCCGGTTTCGGCAATATACAGTAACACCGCTTAAGCCTTTCGTATGTATCCATACTCTCGTCTGTATTATTTCTAATATAATTCAGCGGTTTCCAAAGTATGTCCAGCATGTACTTTTGAATCACTTCTTCTATAAGCTCGTCTCTGCTTTTAAAATAGTAGTAGAAACCTCCCTTTGTCATATTCAGTTCTTTTAAAATATCATTCAAAGACAGTCCGATTCCGTTGTTTGTCATAAACAAATCAAAAGCTTTCATGACAATCTTTTCTCTGTTATTCATAAGCATACCGCTTTCTGTATGTTGTATGAACAGTCCCCTACAGACTGTCCGGTCTGAGTCTAAACAATTATACATTAGACAAAAAAACCTATCAATACAAAAATATTAGAAAAAACCGCCTTAAGATTTAAAATAATTACACATTTTTCTCGGCAGGTTTTTATTCGCTGGACAATATCAATAATTTACTATATAATATTTTTATAATACACACGATTTTAGACAAAACTATACGCATTTATGCCTTCGTTTTAGTTAGTCGATTTTGTATTTTTACTGAAAAGGGGAATATTATGGAACATCTGCCTATAACGCTTACTGAATTTGATAAAATCATACTGAAGGAGTATTGTAATCTTGCGGAAGGATTGGGAGACTATCTCGGAGAATGTTACGAGCTTGTAATACATAGTTTCGCCAGCTTCGATCACTCCGTTATAAAAATAGTGCACAGTCATTCGGGCAGGAAAGAAGGCTCTCCCATAACCGATCTCGGATTAAAAATGTTAAGCGATATCAAAAAAAATCCGGATTTCAGACATATAACCTACTATAATAAAAATAATGCCGGAAAGCCTTTAAAATCATGTACAATAGCTATAAAGGGAAAGCACGGAAAAGTCATCGGTATGCTTTGCATTAACCTGTATATGGATTCTCCGTTATATACTTTTATAGATTCTATACGTCCCGACGCCTCGCAAAAGGAAAATATAATTAACGAAACTCTTGCTGAAAACGTTGACGAACTTATTTTTGAAAAGCTGACCGCTGCAAGGGACAATGTTTTCTCCGACAGAAATATTCAGGCGGTAAACAGAAACAGAGAAATTATTTCATCACTGTATTCAGACGGAATATTTAATATGAAGGATTCTGTAGTTAAAGTCGCTTCTCTGTTGGGAATTTCCAAAAACACAGTATATATGCACATCAGAAACCTGAAAAATCCCGATAAAAACTGATAAAAAACAAAGGATAGAGAAAATTCTCTATCCTTTTATTTTTTACATTTCCGCTATAAGTTCTACTTCGCAAAGAACATTTCTGGGAAGAGTCTTTACCGCAACACATGAACGAGCGGGTTTTCCTGTAAAATACTTTCCGTAAACTTCGTTAAATGCCGCAAAATCTCCCATATCTGCAAGGAAGCATGTTGTCTTAACAACGTTTTCAAACTTAAGTCCGTTCTCCTCAAGTATAGCACCGAGGTTCTTGCAAACCTGCTCTGCCTGTTCCTGGATAGTTGTTCCTACGATTTCTCCTGTAGCGGGATCAAAAGCAACCTGTCCTGATGTAAATAATAATCCGTTTACAGATACTGCCTGTGAGTATGGGCCGATAGCAGCTGGAGCCTTTGGTGTAGATGTAAATTTCATAATTATATTACCTCCGTATATTAATTTTTTAAGCTATATTTAGATTAACACTGAAATTTTATTAAGTCAATAAAAACTTTTTAATTCATATTTTATTATAAAGAAGAAAATATCCTATAAAGTATCGGTCGTTTAATTTCTATGGCTATTGCAGGACAAAGTTCCTGACAACAGAAACATCTTATACACTTACTTTTACTCAGCTGCGGCACTTCTTTTCCCATCTCCAAAGCCTTCGGAGGACAATTATCCACACATCTGCCGCATTTTATACACAAGTCTTTATTAAACGAAGGGTATGGCTGTAAAACATCGTTAACTACCCTATACATAAATTTCGGCATTTTTTCCGTTACATTTATCGGCTTTGTTTTAGGGAATACAAAGTCATTTACAACAAGCCCGTTTATATCGTCGCCTTTTATAATTATTTCATCTATTTTTTCGGGGCCTATCCCCCTCTTTACCGCCTCCGCACACACGGGTATTTCTTTTATATCCAGTCCTATCAAATATGCGGACAGCACATCTGCGGCAAACGGATTATCAGCCGCCATAATAACGCCGACATGTTTAGGCGTTCCTCCCGTCGGCCCGTTCCCCTCCATACATTCAACCGCGTCTGTTATATTCAACACGGGATTTGCAAAAAGACATATATCTATGAGCGCATTTGCAAAATCGTTTATATGGGAACGATTTAAATGATATTCCGCTTTCATTGTTCCCGGTACAATTCCGAACATATTCTTTACAGCGCCTGTCATTTTAGCCATTGCATGCGTTTTCAGCTTACATACGTTTATTACTTTATCGGCCTTTAATATTTCATCTAAGGCTGTTATTCTTTTCAGCAATTTTCCACCCGAAAAAGCCGCTTCCCGTGTTTCCGTATTGTAATTAAGCTCCGCTCCCGAAAGTTCCGCCGCCTCCGTAATACCGCATACTTTATATATGGATTTCAATAAAACCTCATTAAACGGCCCTCCCGGACTTTCAACTATAATCGGGCGTCCTCCTGCCTCTTTAACCATTTCCGCAACTGCTCTTACAACAGACGGATGCGTCGTAGCTGCATTTTCAGGCGCTTTTTTCATAACGAGATTCGGCTTTATGGCAACTCGGTCGCCTTTTGATACAAATTTTTCTATACCGCCTATATCGTCTATTTCCTTTTTTATTATCTCCTTGATTTTTGTATATTCATAATCATCACATTTATATAAAGAAATATTATACATCTTAAGCTTCCTCCATGTGGTTTGATTATATCAGCTTTTATGATATAATCAATATCAAACTTATCCTATAAAATTCAATGTTTTATAATAATGTTTAGGGAGGAATATTTATGAAATGTCCTTATTGCGGTAATGAAATGCAGCTTGGGTATATTCAATGCAGAGACGGCGTTAATTGGGCGCCGAAGAAGCAGCCGATAGCGTCTTTATCCTTTCTGGGAAAAGACCGAATTTCTCTTCAAAACATAAGCGATAAAACATCCGATTCCGCTGTATATGCCTATAATTGCCATACATGTAATATTGTTATAATACCATACGGCAATGATTTTAAGGCGAAATAAAATTAGATTTTCAAATACAAGCGTATTTACAAAAACAGTTAAAAATTTACTGACATATTATTTTTTATGCTTTATGATAAAATATCACATAAACCTAGGAGGAATATAAGTGAAAAAAGATTTTATTATAAACAACCGAAAAAAAGTGTTTAAACGCATGCTTAACAATTCTATTCTTGTTCTGTTTAACGGTCGTGCTCCTTATAAGCGCGGCGATGAACGCTATCCGTTCTCACCTGACAGAAATTTCTATTATGTTACGGGGTTGGACAATGAAAACGAAATCGTTATGTTTACAAAAACCGAAGCTTCCGAAACCGTAACGCTCTATATAGAAAGAGATAACGGTTATCTTGCCAAATGGGTCGGCGCAAATATCACTCCCGATGAAGCTTCGGAACAGTCGGGTATCGAAAATATATCGTACATTGATAAATTTTATGAGGACATTTCCGAAACGGTATTCAAAAATAATATCAAGCATATATATATCGACTTGGAAGACAGAGATTGGAATGCAGAGGAGAGTGAAAGTCTGAAATTCGCCTATGAATTCAGAAAAAAATATCCTGCCCTTGACATCATAGACTCTTATCCGTTCTTTGCCGACCTAAGAATAATAAAAGAGCCCTATGAAATAGAACTTATCAAAAAAGCCATAAAAATAACAACCGACGGTTTGAGTGAAATGATGAAGCACTCGTCAGCCGAAATGTATGAATATGAACTGGAAGCATATTTTGATTTTATTCTTACAAAAAACGGAGTAACCGACAAAGCCTTTAAAACAATAGCCGCTTCCGGAGAGCGTGGAACGATTCTTCACTATAATAAAAATAACTCACTTATGAAAGACGGAGACCTCCTCCTTGTAGACTGCGGCGCACAGGTCGACTGGTATAACGGCGATATAACAAGAACTTTCCCTATAAACGGAAAGTTTACTCCGCTTCAAAAGCAAATATATGACATAGTGCTGTCAGGCCAGCAAAAAGTTATAGAAACAATAAAACCCGGCATTAAATTTTCACGGCTTAACGAAGTTCTTAAAGAACATTATTTTGAAGAGCTTAAGAAAATAGGGTTGGCAAAAACCACAGAAGACGTTTCAAAATATTATTACCACGGTGTCAGCCATTATCTAGGAGCCGAAACGCACGATATAGGCAGATACGGCGACAGACGACTCGAACCCGGAATGGTTTTGACAGTCGAACCCGGTCTTTATATAGACGAGTATAAAATAGGAATAAGAATAGAAGACGACGTTCTTGTTACCGATAACGGCTGTGAAGTTTTATCAGCAGGTTTTATGAAAACAACAGAAGAAATAGAAGCGTTTATGGGTAAATAATATGGACTTCAAAGAATCTGATTTATATTCTCCCGTATGCAATTACTTTACCTCGCTTGGGTATGACGTTCAGGCCGAAGTAAAATCCTGCGACCTCATTGCAAAAAAAGATAGTGAAATAATTATTGCGGAACTGAAAAAAAATTTCTGTCTTAAGTTAGTTTATCAGGCAATCGAGCGTCAATCAATAACCGATTCGGTATATGTAGTAATTCCAAGACCCAAAAAAGGCGCAAAAGGCTCCGAATGGAACAATATGCTAAAACTTATGAAAAAACTTAACATCGGTATAATCACTGTTGCCGTTGACAGTCCTTTAAAGACCGTAGACATAGTATCTGTTCCCGAAAACGTCTCTGTTCCGAAAAGCAGTAAAAAACGTTCTTCTGTAAATAAAGAAGTTGAAACAAGGAATCTACGAACGAATATAGGCGGTGTAAGCAAAACAAAAATCCTTACCGCATACAGAGAAAAAAGTATTTTTGTTCTTTGTATAGTAGAATATATGAAAAATATCACACCCTCTCAACTGAATAAATTTGTCGGAGATACAAACAGCAGTCTTATTTTGTATAAAAATTACTATGGTTGGTTTGAAAAAATATCCAAAGGCGTTTATGCCTTAAGCGAAAAAGGTCTGGAAATTCTATACGGAAACGAATATTCCGATGCTGTAAGCTTTTACAGAAATAAAGTTAAAGAAATTATATCATCCGACTGCTAAGATTATCAAAAAAGGATATACGAAAAAATCCGTATATCCTTTTTAATATATTTTAATCAGTCTTTTATATATACCGTCAAAGCGGCTATTACCATTGTAATTTTATCGCCTTCACCGAATTCATCGACATGAAGTCCTTCGCACTGCATACCTCCGGGTACGCATTCTACATCTACTGTTCCAAGCGGAAGTTCCTTTTTAACCTGTTCTACATCTATTCCGTCCGGATTTGTAGAGCCGAGTTTAACATGTATATGCATTTTATTATCCAAATCTTCAACGCCGAGACAATCCGATATACCGCATAAGCAGCAGTTTGATATGGCATTTCTTACAGCTTTGCAAGCCGCTTTTGTAACATTCTGTCCGTGAAGATCAGTACCCATGGCAAATTCAACAAGAAATCTTTTCATTGAAATTCAGCTCCTTATATATATAATTAATATATACTATTATATCATCAGTTACAAAGGTTGTACATTATTATACGCTTTACGCAATTCAAATCGGAGGATTTATATATGACAAAAACAAATGCCATGCGCCTTTTAGACGCCGCAAATATAGAATATTCAACAAAGGAATACGAATATGACGAAAGCGACCTTTCGGGTCATCACGCTGCGGAAGTTTTAGGTATTCCCGCGGAACAGGTGTTTAAAACGCTTGTTACAAAGGGAGACAAAACGGGTTATATCGTTTTCTGTATACCTGTTGACGAAGAACTCGATTTAAAAAAAGCCGCTTCAGTATCCGGCAACAAGAAAGTTGACATGATTCATGTCAAGGAGCTGCTTCCGCTTACGGGATATATAAGAGGCGGATGCTCCCCCATAGGTATGAAAAAAAAGTTTCCTACTTTTATTGACGAAACCGCAATATTATTTGATGAAATAAGTATAAGCGCAGGTCAAAGAGGCTGCCAGATAATAATAAATCCGGAAGTCCTCGCGTCTTATGTAGATGCCAAAATGCTTTCGCTTACAAAATAATACGGTCTATAAACATTTATTTTTGTTGGATTTAATACATATAATACCTGTTTTTTTAATAATATAATTATGGAAACCATTATACCTATGTGCTATAATATTACTTAGAAAAGCAAAACGCTTTTCTGTTTCTGTCCGCTCGCCTATACGGACAGAAAGAAAAATCCAACCGGGAAAGGTAGTTTGACTGTGAAAATAACTGGTTCTAAATTCGATATGTATAATGAAGATGACACAAAAGCAGTTACATTTTTCAGCTGTATCTCCGGCATACTTGACAATGATGAAGTTAACTCGCTGATTGATTACAAACATCATCATTTTACAACGAGATTTCAGCATTCTCTTAACGTATCCTATTACAGCTATTGTCTTTGCAGATACTTTGGATGGGACTACCGTTCTGCCGCAAGGGCAGGTCTTATGCATGACCTGTACTTTTTCGAAAATACAAGTATTGACGAAAACGGGCAGAAGCTCCTCAAAAAACATCCTTTTGAGGCTCTCAGAAACTCCGAAAGAATATTTAATCTGAATGATATAGAAAAAGACGCTATTGTAAATCATATGTGGCCGTGTGTATCAATAAGCAGACCTAAATTCAAAGAATCTTTAGCTGTTTCTTTTTCCGATAAATTCTGTGCCGTTATGGAGGCCGGAAGCGGTTTGTGCAGGTTTATTGCAAAAAAGGCATTATATACAGCAAATACAGCTGCAGAAGGTATATCGGACGCTTATAATGAAACATTTGATATAACGTCATTCTTGTTAAAACGTATGCGCTGTACAGCCACACGCGTACTCAGGCTTGCGTGGAATTTCATTGTATAATCGGGAAATAACTCCTTTCATTTTTGAAAGGAGTTATTTTTTATGTCTGTATCATATATACAATACAAGCTCCATATAATTTATTAAATATTATTACGGAAGTGTAACAATGAAAACCAGACCTCCATACAGACGCAATTATAAAAAAAGAACTACATCAGCACGCAATATCCCCAAAGAACAATCAAACCGCCTGGCAAACCAAATGTCAGCGGCTGTCATATTATGCGTATTTATAATGGTAATAGCATATACAAACAGTAGCGGAACAAAAAAAGTAAAAGAAAGCCTTGCAACGGCAATAAGCAGAAATGTTCTTGATAATTTTGAAGACAAAGGCAATATAAAAGATAATATATACGGATTTGTAGAATGTATATTCTCTACGAAAAACCCCGAATATACCGAAAATGAGACTATAAATGAAAACAAAACTAAGGAAAGTCCGAGCGAATCTCCCGAAAGTTCCGTTGAGTCTCCACCTGTGTAACTACAGAACCCCTTATTTCGGAAGACTGGATAAATCCCGTCGACAACGGTATAATAACATCTCCATGCGGTTCAAGAATAAATCCGATACTAAGTACCGAAGAATTCCATAACGGAATTGATATTGCCGCCGAAGAAGGAAACAATGTCTACGCCGTTAGAAGCGGATATGTAACCGATGTACATGTATCCGACACCTACGGAAACGTAATATCATTTAATACCGACGACGGTTATACAATTACATATAATCACCTTCAAAAAGTATTTCCTAAGATCGGAGAAAAAATAATCCAAGGAGAAGTTATAGCTTATGTCGGGTCAACAGGGCTTACAACAGGCCCTCATCTGCATTATACGGTTACTTTAAACGGAATGCTGATGGATCCCGTACAGTTTACGGAATACTAAAAACGGTGTAAAAAATTACACCGTTTTTGTTTATCTTATCCCTCTGGGAAGTATAGCCCACAATATTATATACACAAGTAGCATAACCGCATGAAACATTATAAACAAGAGTACTGCTGCAATCCGAATAAACGAAGCGTCCATGCCTAAACTTTCGGCGAGTCCTCCGCATACTCCTCCTATCATCATATTGGAATCCGACAGATGAATTTTTTGTTTCATTGCTCTCACTCCCTATTCTCTTCATATCCTATTATATTTTCCAGAACGCTCCAAAGCTCTTCTACTCCGACTTTCGTTTCTCCGGAAAAAGGAATAAGCGTATCTTCCGGAGCCATATTAAGTCCTTTTTTTATAACGGATAGTTGTTTTTGTATCTGTGACCTTTTTATTTTATCCATTTTTGTGGCTACTACAATTATGTCATAATCATAGTGTTTCAGCCAGTTATACATTATTTTGTCATTTTCACCCGGCTCATGTCTTATATCCACCAGCATTACTATGCCTTTCAATACCTGCCTTTTATTCAGGTATTCCTCTATCATCATTCCCCATTTATCGATTTCACTTTTAGGAGCTTTAGCATATCCGTAACCCGGCAGGTCAACTATATAGAGTATGTCTTCAACATCATAAAAATTTATTGTCCGCGTTTTACCGGGCTGTGAACTTGTTCTTGCCAATGATTTTCTTCCTATCATAGCGTTTATCAAAGTAGATTTTCCTACGTTTGACTTGCCCGCAAAGGCAATTTCAGGCTTGCCGTCCGTTGGGTACTGGCTCATTTTAACACCGACAGCCGCCAGTGAAACATTATTGACTTTCATATTAAATACCTCCGAAGACAGCGTTTTCAACAACCTGTCTCATATTATTAACAAAAATAAAATTCATTCCGTCCTTTATCTCTTTCGGCATTTCCTGAATATCGGAGTTGTTTCCTTCAGGCAGTATTATATTTGTTATGCCTATGCGCTTTGCCGCAAGCACTTTTTCATTAAGACCTCCTATTGAAAGAACCCTTCCCGTTATTGTTACTTCACCGGTCATAGCCACGTCGTTTCTGACTGCTTTTCCCGTAAGCGCAGACAACATAGCAGTCGTCATTGTAATACCTGCCGACGGACCGTCCTTTGGTACAGCTCCCTCGGGTATATGCAGACTTATATCCATCTCTTTATAAAAATCGTCTTTAATACCGAATTCATCTGAACGAGACCTGATATAAGATAACGCTACCTTTGCGGATTCTTCCATAACCTTTCCCATATTTCCAGTAAGTTCAAGCTTGCCGCTGCCTTTCATCGTATTGACCTCAATAAGCAACGTTTCTCCTCCTACCTGAGTCCACGCCAATCCTCTGGCAACCCCTACGCAAGGCTCCTTCAGCATCGGCTCTACCTTATATTTAGGACTTCCCAAATAGTCGGCTATATTTTTCTCCGTAATTCTGACAGACTTCTTTTTTCCCGTTAATATCTGTTTTACACAAACACGGCAGATTTTTCCGATAGTCCTCTCCAGTTTTCTTACGCCCGCTTCACGGCAGTATTTTTCTATTATTTCATCAACTGCTTTTTCAGATATTTTAAGCTCGTTTTTTGTAAGTCCGTTTTCTTTCAGCTGTTTAGGTACAAGATGTTTTATCGCTATCTGTTTCTTTTCATAGGAAGTATATCCTGTAAGCTCTATCAATTCCATTCTGTCTCTTAAAGCCTGTGGTATTGTAGAGACGTCATTGGCAGTACATATAAACAATACCTTCGATAAATCATACCCTACTTCCAAATAATTGTCTCTGAAAGCATTATTCTGTTCGGAATCCAATACTTCCAACAGCGCTGCCGATGGATCTCCTTGATTTGATACGCCAAGCTTGTCAACCTCGTCCAACAGCATAAGCGGATTTACGGTTCCAGCCTGTTTCATTGCGGCTATAATCCTTCCCGGCATGGCGCTTACATATGTTCTTCTGTGTCCTCTTATTTCAGACTCATCTTTAACGCCGCCGAGGGACATTCTGACATATTTTCTGTTCAGACATCTTGCTATAGACTTTGCTATAGATGTTTTTCCGACTCCCGGAGGTCCTACAAGACACAATATAGTAGAATTTGTCTCTTCCGTATTTATTCTTACAGCCAAATATTCCAATATTCTTTCTTTTACTTTTTTCAATCCATAGTGGTCTTCGTTTAATATTTGTTCGGCTTTTATGAGATCTTTACTGTCCTCTGTTTTTTCACACCAAGGGATACTTAGCATATATTCGATATAAGTCCTTGTTATATTTGCTTCCGGAGTAGTAACCGGAATTCTTTTCATTCTTGAAAGCTCTTTTTCAACCGCTTTTTTTGCATGTTCGGGAAGATTTTTTTCTCCCAGCTTCTTTCTGAGCTCGTCAATCTCGGACTGTACCTCTTCTTCGTCTCCCAACTCCTCATGGATTACCTTAAGTTCTTCCCTCAGGTAATAGTCCCGCTGAGATTTTTCCATCTTCTTTTTTACTTTGCTTTCTATATCTTTTTTAATATTTAATATGTTTATTTCCCTTTGAAGCTTTTCATTTATATATTCCAGCCTTTCCCCGGGGTCAAACATTTCAAGTATTTTTTGTTTTTCCGAGGCGGGCATCGTAACCGAAGCGCATATAGTATCGGCAAGCTGTCCCGGCTTTTCGGCATTCATTACATTAACCAACGGTTCCTGATTCGCATTTTTAGCTCCCGTGAGTTTATAATATTTGCTGAACGAATCCGCCGCAATTTTCATATAAGCGCCCGTAACATCGTCTAAATCCTCATTTTTATCCTGTTCTATTTCATCAGCCGTGGCAAATAAATAACTTCCGTTGTCTTTGATTTCTGAAATATTTGCCCTGTTTAATCCCTCAACTATTATATGCGTTGAATTTCCCGGGAGCATCAGCGTCTGTTTTACCAAAGCAATTACGCCTACTTTGCAGAACTCTCTGCTGTCTCCCTTACGCGCGGCAATAATAACTTTATTTTTATATTCGGACGCAGCCGCCTTAATCGCTGCCGCCGAGTTATCTCCTTCCAAAGGAAAACTTGTAATCATACTCGGGAAAACTACAATTCCCCTAACCGGAATAAGCGGTAAGCCAAGTTTCTCATCATTCAAACTTATCACCTCTGTTTCTTTACTGAAGTATATAATAACATAAAAAACCCCGATGTACAAACATCGGAGTTTCTGTAATTATTTGTATAACTCAGGCTGTATCCTTGTCCTGATTTTTTCTTCTTTCTTTCAACGGAAGTTTATTTTCATTGCGGATAATTTCCGGACCGGTCAATTTATTTACCGTATCTTCCGTAATAATGCACTTTTCTATTGTGCTGTCCGATGGAATATCGAACATGATATCGTTAATAAAGCTTTCGATAATCGCTCTTAATCCTCTTGCGCCCGTATCGCGCTCTACAGCCTGTTTTGCGATAGCCATTACCGCCTCGTCCGTAAATTCAAGTTCTACATCGTCAAGCTCAAAAAGGTATTTATACTGCTTTACAAGGGCGTTTTTAGGCTCGCTCAAAATCTTTACAAGGGCGTCTTCTCCGAGACTGTGAAGTGTTACAACTACAGGAACACGTCCTATAAACTCCGGTATAAGACCGAACTTAAGCAGATCCTGAGGCTGAAGTTTCTTCATAAGCTCATCAAAAGAGTTATCTCTTTTCGACTGAACCTTTGCGCCGAAACCTATTGATTTTTCACCCGTTCTCTGCTGAACTATTTTATCAAGACCGACAAAAGCTCCTCCGCATATAAACAGGATATTGCTTGTATCTATCTGAATAAGCTCCTGGTGAGGATGCTTTCTTCCTCCCTGCGGAGGTACGGAAGCAACCGTACCCTCTAATATCTTCAAAAGCGCCTGCTGCACGCCTTCTCCGCTTACGTCCCTTGTAATGGAAACATTTTCGGATTTCTTTGTAATCTTGTCTATTTCATCGATATATACTATTCCTCTTTCGGCACGTTCTATATCATAGTCAGCAGCCTGAATAAGTTTAAGAAGTATATTTTCTACGTCCTCACCCACATATCCGGCTTCCGTAAGGGTTGTAGCGTCCGCAATGGCAAAAGGTACGTTAAGAACTTTCGCCAACGTCTGAGCCAGAAGAGTTTTTCCGACTCCAGTAGGTCCTACAATAAGTATATTGCTTTTCTGCAACTCTACTTCCTTATTGTCGTTGCTGTCGCTTGACATAATCCTCTTATAGTGGTTATAAACCGCTACGGAAAGAGCTTTTTTAGCCTCTTCCTGTCCGATTACATAATCGTCAAGAATTTTCTTGATTTCAGCCGGTTTCGGCAGAGAAGCCGTTTCGCTTTCCTCATTATCGAGATTATAGTCTTCATATATAATGTCAGAACAAAGTTTAACGCACTCATCGCAAATATATACATCTTTACCCGCAATAAGTTTTTTAACCTGATCCTGCGGCTTTCCGCAGAAAGAGCATCTAAGCTGTTTTTTATCGTCTGTTTTTGCTGGCATTTATTCATCTCCCTGTTTGCTTTTAAAAAGCTAAAGCGTGCTGTATTTAAAGCACGCCTTAATTTTGTTACTGTGCAGGCTTGGTAATAACTGCGTCAATAAGACCGTACTCAAGCGCCTCCTGAGCGGACATATAGTTGTCTCTCTCAGTATCACGTACAATCTGCTCATAAGGTTTACCTGTATTCTGAGCAAGTATTTCATTAAGTTTCTTCTTAGTTTTAAGTATATTTTCGGCAACTATCTGTATTTCGGTAGCCTGACCCCTCGCTCCGCCTGACGGCTGATGAATCATAATCTCAGAATTGGGCAAAGCAAAGCGTTTTCCTTTCTCTCCTCCGGAAAGAAGAAATGCCCCCATACTTGCGGCCATACCTATACATATTGTAGAAACGTCCGGCTTGATATACTGCATAGTGTCATAAATAGCCATGCCGGCAGTTACAGAACCTCCGGGGCTGTTTATGTAAAGATTAATATCTTTATCAGGATCTTCCGCAGCAAGGAAAAGAAGCTGGGCAACGATAACGCTTGCAGTAACGTCAGTTACTTCTTCACCTAAAAAAATTATTCTGTCTTTCAAAAGTCTGGAATATATATCATAGGAACGTTCTCCGTGATTAGTTTGTTCAATAACATAAGGAACTAAACTCATATCCAAGCCTCCTTTTTGAAATAAATATTATTCTGCTTCAGCAGCTTTTACAACAGCTGTACTGCAAACAAGCTCAAGCGCCTTCTGGATTGCAACTTCCTGTATAAATCCGGGATCGTTTTCATAGTACTGAGCAATCTTTTCAGGTTCAAGACCATACTGATCGGCATATTTCTTAATTTCCGCCTGTATATCCTCTGCTGTAGGAACAATATTTTCTTCCTTAACAATCTGGTCAATTACAAGCTTCGCATCTACGCTGTTCTTAGCCATGGGCTTAAGCTGTTTTTTAAGGTCTTCCATTGTCTGACCTGAGAACTGGCAGTACATATCAAGAGTAATACCCTGCATCTTCATATTCTGCTCATACTCTGACATAAGATCGTTTACTCTGTTTTCATACATAACATCGGGAACATCCATCTCTGTATTAGCAATAATCTGCTCGATAAGGGCGTCTTCTTTTTTCTGTTTAGCTTTCTTTTCTTTCTCTTTTGTAAGTTTTTCCACTTCTTTTGCTTTATATTCATCGAATGTATCAAATTCGGAAACATCCTGTGCAAAATCATCGTTAAGCTCGGGAAGCTCGCTCATTGTTATTCCCTTAAGTTCTACGGCGAATACGGCTGCTTTTCCCTTAAGCTCCTCAGCATGATATTCTGCCGGGAATGTAACGTTTACATCGAACTTTTCTCCGATTGAATGACCGCATATCTGCTCTTCGAAAGTATCGATAAATGTCTTTGAACCTAATTTAAGGTCATATCCGTCGCTCTTTCCGCCGTCAAATTCAACGCCGTCAACTGTTCCGCAGTAAGAAATGTTTACTGTATCGCCCATCTGAGCAGCTCTGTCTTCAACAGGAACAAGTCTTGCATTGTCATTCTGAATCTTCTCAAAATGAGCCTTGATTTCTTCCTCAGTAACTTCTGATGAGAAATCCTCAACTTCAAGACCTTTGTACTGTCCGAGTTTAACTTCGGGTTTAACTGTAACAGTAGCCTCAAACTTAGCGCCGATTTCCTTACCAACCTCTTTTACATCAATTTCAGGCATAGAAACAACGTCAAGCTGAAGTTCTTCAATTACGTTAGGATATTCTTCATTAAGAACCCAGTTAACTGCGTCTTCATATAAAAATTCAACGCCGTACTGTGCTTCAACTACTTTTCTGGGTACTTTGCCCTTTCTGAAACCGGGAACAGATATTTTGCTTTTATTCTTATTGTATGAATACTTCATACCCTCTTCAAACTTTTCAGGTGTTACATCAAAAGAGAGTTTTACGGAAGTTCCCTCTTTACTAATAATCTGCGAATTCATTTGTAAAATTTCCTCCTTAAAATATATCGTTTGCAATCCGACTTTGACTGCATAATCACTTTATTATAACATAATCCGAAATATATTCAAATTCTTTTTAATAAAAAATTCAAAGAAAAATGTATTTTCATAATATTTCTATAAAGGTTTCTTCAACCTCCGCTTCCGTGTTGTTTTCCACAAAATCCAGCACTTTATCTATTATACTGTTGGCGTGAGACGTTTCATTGGTAACACATGCAAATCCGATTACAGCCTTCTTATGATTATCCTGATGTTCAACTTCCGCAACGGAAATATTAAATTTATTTTTCATCCTGTCAATAAGACTTTTAACAACCATTCTTTTTTCCTTTAAAGATGAAGCCCATGATATTCTAAGAGTAATTAAACATGTTCCTACTATCATTCCGCACACCTCCTATATAATTAAAAAGGTTCAAGCCGTGCGACTTGAACCAAATAAAAAAGCGCGAAACGAGATTCGAACTCGCGGCCCTCGCCTTGGCAAGGCGATGCTCTACCACTGAGCCATTCGCGCAAATATAGTGTGTTGCATTTAGTACGTTAGTTAGTTTAACATACCATTACTGTTTTGTCAACACTTTATTTCACTATTTATATTAATTTTCAAAGTCCTGTTAATTTATTGTAAATAACATATTAGCATGATATAATTTTTTATAGGTAAAATTATCTACTATTTTAAAGGAGGGTTTCAAAATGAGCTACAAAAAACATTTCCTGTCAATTGCCCTTTCTGCGGCTTTGGTAACTTCATGTTTTACAACCGCATTTGCCGCAGAATCGACATTCACCGATGTTGACCCACAGAACAGCGAGGCCATCGTCTATATGACTGAAAACAAGTTTATATCGGGAATTGACGAAACAAAATTCGGCGTCGACATGCCTGTTTCACGAGCTGAGGCGGTAGCTGTGCTTCACCGTATGTCGGGGCTTGCCGAAGCGGTATCAGAAGTTTCCTTCTCCGATGTAACAGAAGGCTCTGACTATGCAAAGGCAGTAGAATGGGCTTCTGCAAACGGAATCGTTTCCGGTTATTCCGACGGCACATTCGCACCTGATGAAACTATTACAAAACAGGATCTCGTTTCTCTTCTCTATCGTTATGCAGTGGCTGACGACGCTTATGTAACAGTAGGCAATTCTTCTGCTCTCGGAAAATTCACCGACGCCGATAAGGCTGCCGATTATGCTTCCGAAGCTCTTATATGGGCAGCGGACAGAGAAATTTTAACAAGTACAGACGGAAAGCTTAATCCCGAAAAACTGGTAACCCGTTCGGAGCTGGCTGTGCTTGATTACAATTATATTAAGACATTGCCGGTTACAAAAACTGTTTCCGTAGCGTCAACGCTTCGTTCTGAAGCTCAGATTCCAGCTTACGTAACCGTTCCTGTAGATTACAATGCGGAAAATAAATATCCGATGGTTATTTTATGCCACGGACACGGTGGAAATCATAACGAATGGGGTGGATTTGACGTAATAACAAACGGCCTTGCCGATAAAGGTATTATTTCCGTAACCCTTGACTATCCCGGATGCGATGCAAGTAAGGAAAGTTTCCAGCTTAACACTATGACAAATATGAAAGCCGATACGCTTGACGTTATCAACTATATGCTTTCAAACTACAGCGTTGATAAGGATAAAGTCGGTATTTTCGGATATTCCATGGGCGGACGTATAGCGCTTGAACTTCTTTCCGACAAAGCTTTTGACTTTGCAGCAGTTGAGCTTGTAGCTCCCGCAGAAGACATTACAGACCTCAAAGGTCTTTTCGGCGGCGCTGAAGCATGGGAAAAAATGAAAGCCGAAGCCAATGAAAAGGGATTTACGGTATTTACAACAATTTACGGACAGCTACAGGAGCTCAGTAAAGAGTGGTTTGCCGATTTAGAGGCAGTACCCGACGGTCTTGCCGAAGCGGCAGCTGAAAACTATAAAGGAAAAAGCCTTGTAGTATATGCCGTAGATGATGAAGCGGTTTCTCCCGAAGTTTCAAAGGCAACAGCGGAAATACTCGGTTCAAAAGTTGCGGTTACACCTGCCGACGGACACAGCTACAGCTTCTACGGTACAAATCCCGAAACAATAAGAATAACAAACGACGGTTCCGTCAACTTCTTTGCAGAAGAATTAGTTAAATAAATCGCCATAAAAATCTAAAAAATAACTCTATGCCGAAAATAGCATAGAGTTATTTTTCTTTAAAAGTCGTATCCGATATAATAATTTTCTCAAGTATTGTTTTTTATACCGATAAATTATTTATGTATTCTAACGTTTTTTTCACAAATTCTTTGTCAAGCTGCGTTTTATCCGCATACCAAATATTACTTTGACCTGCTCCGACGCCGTACTTTTTCTTCTGCATTGGTCCTTTAGGTACAACATAATTCCTATTCTTCCAATCAATCAATTTGCAGCCTATCGCCTTTGCCGTTATGTTATACTCTCTTCCTTGATATCTTCTGCGTTCTCTGTATACGGTTGCATTTTCATACCAACCTACAACTATATGCTCACCTTTAGGCGCTTTTGCAAAAAAAATCACTGTTACTCCGTCAACGGCTTCTTTATTTTTAAATTCTCCGTCTATTCTTTCTATCCGTATTCTTCTGGGCTTACTGTATTTTGCTTTATAGCCGTTGGAGTGTGAAGTTTCGACAAATCCTCGGCAAAGACCGTCAGAGCATACAAGAAAGTTATATTTCTCCATTGCGTCATTTTCTTCGTTTACATATCGTCCGCCATTTACAGGTGTATCAGTTTCTGTAATTCCACTATAATATTTCATATATGCAATATTGCAAAAAAGCACTCTGTTTTTGACCACGTTTTTTACTCCTTTCAAAAATAATCGGTTATCTATACGGTTGTATATTAATAATCTTATAGGTAAATCCGTTACATTTAAAAATATCGTTTTTCTTTTTGTCTAAACACAGTCTGGCTACTTGTGAAAGTTCAGCGGGAGATCTTTCAATATTCAGATCGATTCTTTCTTTGTCTTCCAAACAATACAGTATAACCTTGTCTCCATACTCCGCAAAAATCCCTCTTTTATCTCTAGCATATTTATTATTCTTACATTTTTTAGATTTTTGTCCTTCCGTCGAAGACTTCTTATTTGTTTTTTTATTTTTTTCCGATGCTATACTCTTCTTGTTATTATTTTTTCTTTTTTCAAATTTATTATGTTTCCCAAAATCATATTCATCGGTCTTATTATTTTTATGGTGCTCATCTATATATCCCGCCTCAAGTCTGTTCTCAAAAGTTTCTCTGGCTAAGTAACCTACATGCCATGGTACTCCGCTCATTCTTCCAGCCACTTAAACCAACTCCAAATTCGAATCACATCTATATCGTTTTTGCTATTTCGGTAATTTTTTCTATTTTATGTATTTGGCTATGTTTTATCTAATTATCATAATCTCCAAGTTCTGAATCTAATATTTTTTCGGAAAATTCGGTGTCTAAGCTTTCTACATTTTTAAGTTTCCTTTGTATAGCTCTTGTACGTACGCCTACAAGTTTGTCCAATTCATCATTAGCCTTCAAAAGTTTATCCTGCGTAGATTTTAGAATTTTTTCAAAATTGTTAAATTCCGTTTTTACAGCCCCTAAAACTTTCCAAACCTCACTGCTTCTTTTTTGTATGGCAAAAGTTTTAAATCCCATCTGTAAGCTGTTCAATAAAGCAGCCATCGTGCTTGGTCCTGCTATATTAACTCTGTAAACATTCTGCAATTCTTCTACCAAACCTCTGTTTACCACTTCAGAATACAGTCCTTCAAAAGGCAAAAACATTATGGCAAAATCAGTCGTATTCGGTGGATCGATATATTTATCACTTATATCCTTCGCTTCACTTTTTATCCTTCTAACAAGTTCTTTAGCTGCATTATCAATATCAATCTTATTTCCGTTTTCATATGCTTTAACAAGATTGGAATATGAATCCCCCGGAAATTTAGAATCCACAGGCAAATATATTCCACTTCCGTCATCTGTAGGCAACTTAATAGCATATTCTACAGGTTCTTTTCCGCCTTTCTTTGTAATAAAATTAGTTTTATATTGTTCGGGAGCTAATATTTCTGACAAAATAGCTCCCAGTTGTATTTCTCCCAAAATGCCTCGCGTCTTAACATTAGAAAGTACTTTTTTCAAATCGCCTACGCCGGTAGCAAGACTTTGCATTTCACCAATCCCTTTATATACGTCCTCCAAATTCTTATTTACTATTGCAAAAGATTTTGTTATCCTGTCTTCAAGTGTTTTTTGAAGTTTTTCATCAACAATCCCCTGCATTTTATCCAATTTTTCATTATTATCCTTTTGTAAGTCGCTAAGTTTTGTCTCTACCGTTTTTCTTATTTGCTCAAGTTGCTTTCCACTGGCTTCAGATGATATTTTCAATCTATTGTCAATTTTATCACTCATATCGGAAAGCTTAATTTCTAAATTTTTTCTTATTCCCTCAAGTTTATTTTCATTTTCAACCGCAGATGTTTCAAGTCTTTTTTCTATTGTCAGAATCTGATTCGTCATAGCATTGTTCATACTTTCAATATGTTTTATCGAAGTGTCGCCGTTATTTTTTATACCTTTTGTTTGCAAATCAAAAAGAGATTTTTGATTTTCTATCATCATATTCCCAAGAGAATTTATCGTTCTTTGCATATCATCCGATACTTCTTTTCTTAGAATAGTATTACTGTTTTCAAAATCGTATTTGAATTTTTCAAGTACGGAATTTTGTATATTTTCATCCGTTTTGTACAAATTATTCCGAAAAAGATTTTTAATAACCAATGGATAAATACAAAGCAATAAAATAATAATAAGTAATAAAAAAACCTCCATTTTCCATTCTCCCTTCATAAACAAAACCATTGCACCTAACTATATAGTGAGTCATTAAATCATGAATTACTATATCTTCATTCATTATATATAATTGCCTTAGAAAAGTAAAGGGGTCTTTCTTTCTATGGATTATGGTTCTCTATGTCTTAAAATCAATGATATATTAAGTGAAAAAGGTATAAGTAAAAATCAAATTTGTAGGGATCTCGACATACCACGGTCTAATTTCAACAGATATTGCAGAGATGAATTTCAAAGGTTAGATGTCGGTCTTATATGCAAGTTGTGTTGGTACTTGGACATTGAAGTCAGCGATTTAATTGTTTACAACCGACCTGAAAATCATTAGGATATTAAAAGTATGATAAACATAAAACAGCGACAGAATATATATTCTGTCGCTGTTTTATGTTTTAAATAAGTCAACTTGGTTTCATAAATAAAAAAGTGCCCAGAACCGGAATCGAACCAGTGACACGAGGATTTTCAGTCCTCTGCT